>JAHZBS010000099.1 GCA_019423265.1 Clostridiales bacterium | reverse complement strand
TCTGCCACGTTGGTCACGATGGCGGGGATCAGAGTCCCCACCACAAAGGCGAGGATGGCCAGCAAAAGACAATAGCTAATCAGGACGGCCAGCGCCCGGGGAAGATGTAAATTTTGGCTAAGCCAATTGACGATGGGCTGTAGCAGGTATATAATGATAAGGGCGGCCATAAGAGGTTTGACCGCATGAAAGAGCCACTGGAGAGCTCCCTCGTGGAAGAGAAATCGGGCGAAAACGAGTATGCCGGCTACGCAAGCCAGCAAGCCTACACGATTGTGATTCCGGTTAAAACCCATGCATGGACCTCCTTCCGGTGGGTCATACTTGTCAGTAGTAACAAAATCAGAGCGACGATATTCGCCAGGCATTTCAGCTGGTGTTATCTATAATCTATGTACAGGAGGAGTAACCTATGTCTGCGTATATGAACGAAGATTTCCAGGAAAAAATGAAGCTTCGCCTCAATTTTAACAATATGATGGAGGCCTTTGTCGGAGAGAAGGGAATTCAGGAGCAGGAGATTGCCGCCATCGCGGGGGAGATTGAGGACGCTGAGAAAGCAATGGCTGCGAAGCGGGCAAACGGAGGTATGGATTGGAGAGATCTGCCATACAACCAGGATCAAGTTGTGGAGGACATTTTGGAATACGCGGCTTGGGCCAAAGGGGAATTTGATGCGTTTGTCGTGCTGGGGATCGGCGGTTCCGCCCTGGGACCCATCGCGCTGCAGCAAGCGCTGAATCATCCCTACTATAACGAATTGCCTGTGGAGAAGAGAGGCGGCTGGCCTAAGTTCTATGTGGCGGACAATGTGGACCCGGAACGGCTGGTCTACCTGTTCCAGACCATCGACCCGGCCAAGACGCTGTTTAACGTGACATCCAAGTCCGGCGGCACCTCTGAGACCATGTCCCAGTTTATGATCATTAAATCCATGTTGGAGGAAAAGCTGGGCAAGGAGGAGGCGGCGAAACATATCGTATGCACCACGGATGCAGAAAAGGGAAATTTGCGGCCCATCTGCGACCAGGAGGGATATAAGAGCTTCGTAATTCCCGCCGGCGTTGGCGGACGCTTCTCTGAGCTCACGCCTGTCGGCCTGCTGCCCGCCGCCATGACCGGCATCGACATTAAGGAACTTCTGGCGGGCGCGGCGTATATGGATGAACAGTGCAAAGAGGAGGATACGTACCGCAATATCGGCCACATGTACGGCATCTTGAGCTACCTGGCCATGAAGCAGGGAAAAAACATTCAGGTGATGATGCCCTACGCGGATTCACTGAAGTATATGGCGGACTGGTTTGCCCAGCTTTGGGCGGAGTCCCTTGGCAAAAAGTACAACAACGACGGCCAGGAAGTCTTCGCCGGGCAGACGCCTGTAAAGGCGCTGGGCGTTACAGACCAGCACTCCCAGGTTCAGCTGTACGCTGAGGGGCCGTTCGACAAGATGATCGTCTTCCTCGGGGTGGATCAATACCGGGAGGAGATCGTCATACCGAAAATTTATGGAGAGATTCCGTCTCTGGGATTCCTGGGCGGAGCCAGCCACAGCCAGCTGATCCAGACGGAGCAGATGGCGACAGAGTACGCGCTGCTGAAGGCGGGTAAGATGAATATGACGCTGACGGTTCCACAGGTCAACGCCTTTACCATGGGAGAACTCCTCTATCTCTTCGAGGTGGCGACGGCTTTTGCAGGCGAGCTGTTGCAGATCAACGCATTCGACCAGCCTGGAGTCGAGGGAGGCAAGAACGCGACCTATGCCATGTTTGGGCGCCCAGGGTATGAGGATGTGAAGAAGGAATTGGACAGCCGTCCGGAGGCAGATCCAAGATTTATCATTTAGCGACTGTGAATTGAATAGAAGGTGTCAGGTTTGACCTGGCGCCTTTTTTCGTATAGAGGGAGCCGGGCGTCAAAAGCGCCTTTAGCGCTGTCCCCATACAAGATACTGCCGTTGCAAGCGAGCTTGAGGACAGCACTTGGAATATTTTTTTACAAATCGGAGAATACCAATTGACAAACGATATCAAATACTGTATGATAATACCACACCCCCGAGGGGGGATATGAGAAAGGAGGACGGACCATGAGCCGTCATAAATACACAGTAACAGGGATGACCTGTTCCGCCTGCTCCACCCATGTGGAGAAGAGCGTCCGCAAGGTGGACGGCGTGCAGGATGTGGCTGTCAACCTCCTGGGAGGCAGCATGGTTGTGGAGTACGACGAGGGAAAGGTCAAGAATGAGACCATCGTCCGCGCGGTGGAACACGCGGGGTACGGAGCTCAGCCTCAAGATCGAAAGCAGCAAGCGGTGTCCTCTGGGGCCAAGCGTGATAGCAAGAGCGAGGAGCGGGCTATGGCGCTGCGGGTCATTCTATCTTTCGTCTTCCTGATCCCTCTATTTTATCTGGCCATGGGGCATATGATGGGTTGGCCTTTGCCAGGGATCTTTCTGGGCCATGAAAATGCCGCAGTTTATGCGTTTACCCAATTTTTGCTCCTGTTGCCCATTCTGTATATCAACGATCACTACTATAAAAATGGCTTTAAGAGCCTATTCCACAGAGCGCCCAACATGGACTCTCTTATCGCGGTGGGCTCCGCCGCCGCGCTGATCTACGGTATTTTTGCGATTTTACAGATCGGGTATGGCCTCGGGCATGGCGATATGGACCGGGTCCACCACTATACCATGGACCTATATTTTGAATCCGCGGGTATGATCCTGACATTGATTTCCCTGGGGAAATATCTGGAGGCCCGTTCCAAGGGGAGAACATCGGACGCCATCTCGAAGCTCATAGACCTTGCGCCGAAGACAGCGCTGGTGCTTCGAGATGGGGAGGAGATAGAGATCCCCGTGGAGGAAGTCGGCATCGGGGACGTGGTGATCGTCAAGCCAGGGCAGAGCATTCCCGTGGACGGCGTGATTGTGGAGGGCCACACTTCTGTGGATGAATCCGCCATTACAGGAGAGAGTATACCGGTGGAGAAACAGGTGGAAGATCCCGTTATCGCGGCAACGATCAACCAGTCTGGCTATATCCGGTTTCGCGCCACCAAGGTGGGGGATGACACGACGCTGGCACAGATCATCCGGCTGGTGGAGGAAGCGAGCGCATCCAAGGCTCCCATAGCGAAGCTGGCGGATAAAGTCAGCGGCATTTTCGTCCCCGTCGTCATGATCATTGCGCTCTTGTCGGCGGTCATCTGGCTGCTCACTGGCGCAACCTTTGAGTTGGCCCTGTCCATCGGGATCGCGGTGCTGGTCATATCCTGTCCCTGCGCCCTCGGCCTGGCGACACCCACGGCCATCATGGTCGGAACGGGCAAAGGTGCGGAGAACGGGATTTTAATCAAATCTGCGGAGGCGCTGGAGATCGCGCATACCGTGCAGACGGTGGTGTTGGATAAGACGGGAACCGTCACGGAGGGAAAACCAAAGGTCACAGATATCATAGTAGGAGACTTGGAGAGACAGGCTCTATTGAAAATTGCCGCCTCTCTGGAACAGCTGTCCGAGCATCCTCTGGCGGAGGCGATTGTGGCAGCGGCCGCAGCGGAGAATATTGAGCCGGAGGCCGCGGTGGATTTCGAGGCTCGGGAAGGCCGGGGCATTATGGCGCGGCTGGGAGGGACGCTCTATATGGCGGGCAATCGCCGGTTGATGGAGGACTTCCAGATCCCCTTAGGCACATTTGGGGACGAGGAAGAGCGGCTGGCGGCAGATGGAAAGACACCGCTCTACTTTGCCCGGCAGGACGCAGTCTTGGGCCTTATCGCTGTGGCGGACGTGATCAAGCCCACCAGCAGGGCGGCAGTGCAGGAGCTGGAGGCCATGGGAATTGAGGTCGTCATGCTGACGGGGGATAACGAGCGGACCGCCCGCGCCATCCAGAAGCAGGTCGGCATTTCAAAAGTCATTGCGGAGGTGCTGCCCCAGGACAAGGAGCGGGAGGTACGGCGCATCCAGGAGTCAGGCCGCAAGACAGCTATGGTCGGAGATGGCATCAACGACGCTCCGGCATTGGCTCGGGCGGATGTGGGGATCGCCATCGGGGCCGGGACGGATATTGCCATCGAGTCAGCGGATATCGTTTTGATGAAGAGCGATTTGATGGATGCCGTCAAGGCGATTCAGCTCAGCCGGGCGGTGATTCGAAATATCAAACAAAACCTATTTTGGGCCTTTTTCTACAACGCCATTGGAATTCCCCTGGCGGCCGGCGTGTTTTATACGGTCTTGGGCTGGAAGTTAAACCCCATGTTTGCCGCTGCGGCCATGAGCTTAAGCTCCGTCTGCGTGGTCACCAACGCTTTGCGCCTGAAATTCTTTAAACCCAAGTTTACTCAGCCGGTTCCATCCCCTGAGAGCGGTTTGCCGCCTCAGGAGGTCAAGCCAATACAACCCAACCAGAAAGGAGTCACGAACATGAAAAAAGAAATGTTGATTGAAGGAATGAGCTGTTCCCACTGTTCCGGGCGCGTTGAGAAGGCGCTGAATGCCGTTGAGGGGGTCAAAGCCACAGTGGATTTGGAGGCGAAGACCGCCTATCTGGACCTAGACCGAGAGGTATCCGACGAGGCGTTGACACAGGCCGTCACAGAGGCGGGATACGAAGTCAAGGGCATCCGGTAATGCAAGCGAATAAACAGGATATCAGCCGCCTGCTGAAAACAGCCAAGGGGCAGATTGACGGAATTTTGAAAATGATTGAGGAGGATCGCTATTGTATGGATGTCAGCCACCAGATCATGGCGGCGGAAGCGATTCTGAACAAAGCCAACCGGGAAGTGCTGAAGGCTCACATCCAGGGGTGTGTCAAGGATAGCATTGAAAGCGGCGATGCCGACGGCAAGGTTCAGGAGATCCTGACGCTTTTGGATGCCATAATGAAATGAGGGAGAACCCAGATGAGACGACAATTGCCCAGGCTGCCGTCTGAGCCAATGGCGATCCAGCCGTTGGAGCAGGCGGCCCGCAGGGCGGCGGAAGAGGAGGAACATATCGAGAGAGCGCAGTTTTATAATGATATGTTGCTGGAAACCAATTTGCAGAGGGTGGACATCGACACCTGTTTCTTTAAGGGATGCAAATTTCCAGAGTGTATCATACAGAAATCCTACATCACCGACGCTGTATTTCGGGACTGCGATCTGTCCAATGTGCATTTTGAAGATACGAATTTTCGCAGGGTGGAATTCCACAACTGTAAGCTTGTGGGGACGAATTTTACCGGCGCTATTTTGAAACATGTGCTAATGTCAGAATGCCTGGGGCGCTATTGCAACTTCAGCTTTGCGCACATCCAGGACTCCCTCTTTCAGACCTGTGATTTTGCCAAGATGGGAATGACGGAGGCCAGGTTGACGAGGATTCTTCTGGAAGGCTGCTCTCTGGCAGAGGCAGAGATGCTCAATACCCCGTTAAAGGATGTCAATCTAACCACCAACGACTTACAGGGGATCCGGCTCAGCGGCGGCGAATTGCAGGGCGCGATTATCTCAAGCCTCCAGGCAGTGGATCTGATTCGAATTTTTGGCGTGTCCATTCAAGATTGAATGGACCTTTTTATTTCTTGGCATCATCCATCTCCAAAATCTCGATTTCCAGCGCATCATAGGGGAAGGGTTCTATAAAATGATCCTGCCGGAATTGGGTGAGCCCAAAGCTTCGAATGTCCTGTCTATTTTGTTCTAGCCAAATAGGGCGCTGGAGATCAAGCTCCATACAGATTTCATCCAGACACAGATGAAGGCGCTGCCCCAGCGGTAATTTCGTATCCTCATTGACTGCGATGTAGTTCTGTTTCATTTGATTTTTCTTAATTAATTTGCCCCATACTCGTAACATCGGTCTCTCCTCTTCCTGTGTGATTATAGATAGTATACCCTACTCCGGGAGAAAGTGCAAGAAGGTTCTGAAGTATAGAAAGCTGTCTCTTCACGCATACTAGTCTATAACAAACCGCAAAGGAGGCTATCGCCATGGCTGTATCCCATAAGGGCGCTATCAGCTTTGGACTTGTGCATATTCCCGTAGCCCTTTACACCGCGACGCAGGATAACGACATCCATTTCAATCAGCTGTGTAAGGAGGACATGAGCCGCGTCCGGTATAAAAAAGTCTGCGCCGGCTGCGGAAAAGAAGTGGGTCCCAAGGATATTATCAAAGGATTTGAATATGGACAGGATCAATATGTAGTTGTCACCGAGGAGGATTTTGAAAAGATCAAAACGGAAAAGGACAGAAGCATTCAAATTCTGCAGTTTACAGATCTCACGTCCATCCGCCCCATCTACTATGATAAGACATACCACGTTTTGCCCGACGCGGGCGGCGAAAAAGCTTTTGAATTGCTGCGTGTAGCCATGAAAGACCAGCAAAAAATCGGCATTGCAAAGACGGTTATGGGCCAGAAGGAGACGCTCATGGCCCTGATTCCCACGGAGGATGGCCTGCTCTCAGAGACTATGTTTTATGCAGATGAAATTAAAGCCCTGCCCAAGGAGATCCGTCACCCTCTGGTGAACGAGGCGGAATTGGAGATGGCTAAAACTCTCATTCACTCTATGGACCGCCCCTTTGAGCCGCAGCTCTATCACGATGAGTATCAGCAGCGCCTGCGGCAGTTGATTGAGCAGAAAATAGCCGGTCAGGAAGTCGTCGCCGCACAGCAGGAAGAGCGGAATAGCGTAATTGACCTCATGGAGGCGCTTCAGAAAAGTATCGAAGAACAAGCGGCGGCCCCAGGGAAAGGGCGCGGGAAGAAGGGCGCATAGTGGCAGACCTATTGGCTCAAAAGAATATTCTCCCCATGCTGATTGCGGAAAACGGTGAACCCTTCGACGATCCGGACTATCTCTATGAAGTAAAGTTTGACGGCGAGCGCTGTCTCGCCTATTTGGACGGGAGAGAGACGATTTTGCAAAATCGGCGTTTGCTCCTCGTCACCTCAAAATTTCCGGAATTATGGGATTTGCACAGGCAAGTTGGCGTACACTGTATTTTGGACGGTGAGTTGGTTGTGCTTCGAGATGGCAAGCCCGACTTTCAGGAGCTGGTGAGACGGTCCCTGATGTCCAACCGAATCAAAATCGAGTTTGCCGCCAAGCAAGCGCCGGCCACCTATATCGCCTTTGACATTTTGTACTACCAGGATCAGCAAGTAACGGGACGGCCGCTGACAGAGAGAAAAGAGTTGCTGAAAAAGGCGGTGCGGGAAAGCGAACGGCTCGCCGTCTCCAGGACTGTGGAGGAGAAGGGGCGAGCCTTCTTTGAGGCAGCGAAGAGAATGGATCTGGAAGGCATCGTCGCCAAACGCAAGGATAGCGTTTATACCATGGGAATACGGTCAAAGGACTGGATCAAAATCAAGAACTTGCAGGACGATGACTTTTTCGTCTGCGGATATATCCATAAAACAGACGCGGTGACAAGTCTTGTGCTAGGACAATACGAGCGGGGACAGTTGGTATACCGTGGACATGTTACGATGGGGGTAAAGGGGGAAGGCTTTCGCCATATTCTTCGGCAAAGACCGGTGGACATGTGCCCTTTTGCGGAGATTCCCAAGGGAAATGACGGGGCGGTATGGCTTTTCCCCGAGTTAGTCTGTACCGTTTCCTTTATGGAAAGGAGCGCCGGTGGATTTCTGCGGCACCCGGTGTTCAAAGGGCTGCGAGCCGACAAAACGTAAATCCCGCAATCTGTGCCGGGGCGCTTCAATCATGAAGAGGATATTTCACTTATTACTAATTTTTTAATTTTTATTATGTTTCTATAAACCTATTCTTTTTTCCTAGAAACTGTGCTATGATTGTAACATAAATGTAATGTAGAAGTAGGGCCGTGGGGGGTGGGACAGATGTGGATTTCAAAGGAAAATGGATTCAAAATCGCAATAAGTCTGATTCTCTGCGCCGCGCTGCTGGTGGCGCCAGCTCCGTCCCCCTCCGCGTCGCAGGAGAGCAACAGTGCGCAGCTGCAGAGAGAGGTGGCCATCATCGCCCCGTTGGATCCGGAATCCGATGACTCGGCAGAGCGCATGGAGCTTCCCAAAGAGAATTCGGATGCGCAGAAGATTTATTACACAGATGAAGACCGCAAGTTTAACTCCATCAGTGAGCGGCCGGGTTCTTCTCTCATTGCGATTCCATCTACATACGACAGCCGTCAGGTGGGGCGGGTGTCATCCGTCAAGGATCAGGGAAGTCTGGGGACTTGTTGGGCATTCGCCGCCCTCGGCGCCATGGAGAGCCTTCTGCTGCCCCAGGAAGTATACGATTTTTCAGAAGATCACCTGTCCTTGAATCATGGCTACGCATTGGATCAGACCACGGGTGGAGACTATTCCATTGCGCTGGCCAGTCTCGCGGCGTGGAAGGGGCCGGTAGCGGAGAGCGACGATCCCTACGG
>JAHZBS010000098.1 GCA_019423265.1 Clostridiales bacterium | reverse complement strand
ATGAATCCAGCCGCGGCTGTCCGTATGGCTGTTCATTCTGTTCCATCAGTGCGGTGTTTCACCAAAAATGGTACGGCCTGCCGGCCGGCAATGTGTATCGGGATCTCCGCTGGCTGTATGACCATTGTGGCATTGACGCGATCCATTTTTTTGATAACAATTTCTTTGTCGATAAAAAGCGTGCCCTCACCCTAGCCAAGTTGTTAGGTGATCACAGTCCTATCCGATGGGACGGAACGGTAGCCATACGTCAATTCATAAAGTTCTCGAAACAGGAGATACACCAGCTAAAAGCAGGAGGCTTATACCGGATTATCGCCGGCGTAGAATCTGGAGATGAAGAAGTGTTGACGAAGATCAATAAGAAACACACAAATCAGCAGGTTCTGGAGCTTGTGTACCGGTGCCGAGAGGAGGGGCTCCAACCGTCGCTGTCGTTTATGATGGGATTTCCATGGAACCCGGAGCAGGATACGGAGAGAACCATGAGCCTGATTGAACAGATTAAGAGGATCCATCCCGAAACGGAAATTCTGCTTTTTGTATTTTCTCCTTATCTCGGGACTCCGCTCTATAGGACGGCAATTCAGTATGGAATGAAATTCCCAACGTCTTTGGACGGCTGGGCGAATTTTACCTATGATGCGATCCAGACACCCTGGATATCCCGTGGACTGGAGAGGAAGATGCGGCGATACTTACAATTTTTTGAGACAAAGGTTATGCCTGCCAATGAAGAATCCTTCTTTAAGAGATTTACATAGTCCAACGAAAATCCGCGCAGATAGGAACTAATATTCGTTTTTTGCAGAGAAGACTCGTTCTATAATATGATGTAGAGGTTTACGGAATAGAGGTGATTCTAGGAGTAATCGAGATATTGCGAAATGTAGCAGCCAGTTGGGAGAGCTACAGCCTTGTTTATGTGGATATTGACTTCTATATACGCTATGCGATGAAGTTTGGCGATGCATGTTGTCAGACAGCGCTGGCCAAAATCGATGCGTTCTTTGATGCGCATTTTGGCCCAGACAGAGTGTTTCGGAGAGAGGGAGAAGACGAATACCTCATTCTTGTAGCGGAGACAGGCGCAGATGCAGAGACGAGGATGCGGCGGACCCTTGCCCTGTTCCGAAAGGAACCCTTTATGAAACATTGCGGAAAGGATTACGCCAACTTGCGGATAACCTTCAGCGCAGGAGTGGCCTCATATCCCAGCGACGGCAAATTTGACATAGTGTTAAAGAAAGCGGCCACTGCCTTATTCCTGGCCAAGTCCTACCGGCGCAACCAGATCGTACGGTATGCAGGGGAGAGAAAAGCGCAGCCCCAGAGAATCCTGTTCGCATCCGGCATCGCCGTTAAGACGGTGGCGGGACAGTGGGGGATGCCAGGAAAGATTGATCAGGTCCAGCCTGCCAAGGAGGGTCGCTTTTGGGAACCGCAGGGGATCGCGTGTAACTCGCGGGGGCAGGTTTTTATCGCCGATCAGGATAACCATCAAATTGTACAGATGACAGGAGATGTGGTGGAAGGGGTTGCTGGAACAGGGCGCTATGGTTACAGTGGAGATGGAGGCCCCGCGAAGAAGGCACTGCTCAACAAACCGACGGCGCTCTGGGCGACGGATCATGCCCTATACATCGCGGATACCGGAAACGATGTCATTCGCCTAGTCGATCTGCAGAGCGGTTTGATCTCAACGGTCTGCGGCACTGGAAAAGCGGGGTATTCGGGAGATGGAGGCCCCGCGAAGAGGGCGCTGCTCAACAAACCAGGCGGTGTCGCAGTCGACCGACACGGCAATCTCTACATCGCGGATATAGCGAACAATGTCGTGCGGAAAATGGACCGACGGGGAATGCTCAGTACTTTTGCCGGGGATTCTAGATTTGGCTATCAGGGGGATGGACATTCTGCGGTCCACGCAAGATTCAATGAGATCTATGGCATTGGCATCGATTGGAAGGGAGACGTCCTTTTCGTGGCTGATTATTTCAATCATTGCATCCGGCAAATTGATTTGCATAGCCAACGGATTGAGACCATCGCGGGGAAGGGAACTGCCGGATATGGGGGCGATGGAGCGCCGCCGGCCTATGCACTTTTAAACCGGCCGACCGCTGTATGCGGAGGACCTTGTGGAATCGTCTGTATTGCGGAATCTGGCAACCATTCTGTGCGGATACTCTCCTTGCGCCACAACAAAATTTTTACCCTGGTCGGCGGTTTAGGGCCAGGTATGGGGAGCGACGGGCCGGCGGAGGGCATTCAATTGGCCAACCCCAATAGCGTCGCCGTGGATAAAGAATATCTTTATATATTGGACGGGGCCAATCAACGAGTCCTGCGGGTTGCGCTGTCAGAAATGTTGGATAGAGACAAGCTATCTGTGCAGGAGCGTCACAGATAGCTCTCATGGCAGAAGAGAGATCGCCCTGGCGAATTTCTCTTTGCCCCATCGCGAACGCTCCGGAATGGAGATTAATATGGAAATCAATACGATAGAAGAAAAGGTCAAACAGATTATCACATCTCGGATGAAGGATCAGGCGAAAATCGATGCATTGCAATATGATACGCCGTTGCTATCCCTAGGCATCGATTCCATACTGGCCTTGTCGATTCTCGTTGAGATTGAAGAGGCCTATGATATTGAGATTGATGATAGCGATCTCAATATGGATAAAATCAAGGATATCTCCTCTTTTGCGGAGCTCGTGCGGGGATATCTGAAAAAATGACCCCTGTGATCGAGCAGATTGTGTATAAGGAGAATGGCTTATCATATCCGTCAGGGCTAGCGTATGACCGGGAGGAACATGTTCTGTATATCGTTGATATGCGCGGAAAGCGGGTCAGACAGTTGGATCTGGACAGGAAGGCACTGTGGACGGTCCGGGATGAACGGAGTGTGATCGCGTTTCCATTGGCAATCACACTCTATAAAAAAGGGCTTCTTGTCACGGATACAAAGAGAAAAGCCATTCTCCAATACACAAAATCAGGGTGGAGACAATTTGAGATCGACACGGGCAATGAGCAGCCACTGCAATTTCCAGGCAGTATCGCTGCCGATGAAAATGGAAATGTATATGTGGCAGACTTTACCACAGACCGTATCTGCCGGATTGACGGAGATACAAGGAAAATGACGGTTTTACGGGATATCCGTTGCCATCAGCCATACGGAATTTTTGTCAGAGATCAAAAACTGTATATTACCGATACGGGGAATAAAAGAATACTACAATATAATCTTCGGCTTAAAACGCTCTTTCGACACTGTGAAGGAATATGCGGCATTGCGGTCGCAGTCCATCCCAACGGCCGGATCTATGTCAGCGAGAATCGGAAGCTCTATCAGTTCGAGCCTGGATCCAAATCCCTCTCCCTGTTGCTGGACGCTCCGACATGGAAACGGTTTTCGTTCCCTAAGCTGTGCCACATCGGATCTCTATGTATTGTAAGTGAGGTGGATCTAATATTTACCGATACGATTAAAAATACGGTCTACCGCCTTTCTCTGCAACAATGAGACGAGTCTTATTGCTATCGCTTTCGAATTCTGTGTACAAGGTTTGCGACCAGCGGCTCAATGAATTTCGATCTCGTCAGCGGCTATGGAATACGCCGAATCTAAGTCTTTTAACGGCCGGCGCTATGCTCCCAAAAGACTGGGAAATCCACTATATCGATCTTGCCTATGAAGCGGTCCGGGAGTGGACGTATGACATGGTTTTCATGTCGCCGTCCACTACCCAGTCCCAAGAGGCTTATGGCTATGCCCGCCAGTTTCGGGAGCAAGGCGCCATCATCGTCATGGGGGGTCCCCACGCCTCCGTGTGTCCGGACGAGGTGGTAAAGTATGCGGATGTGGTCTTTGTAGGAGAAGCGGAAGATACTATGCGGCAGTTCCTCGGGGAGTGGGGCTCTCGATCACAGAAAAAGATCTATCGAGCTTCAGCACATCCGGATCTTGGGCAATCGCCCGTCCCTCTATACCCTTTAGCTGTGAAATATCCATACTCCAGCATTCCGATTCAATGGTCAAGGGGCTGTCCTCATCAATGTCATTTTTGCTCGTCCTCCTCCCTATATGGAAAACGAATTCGGCGGAAAAGCCTGGGGCAGTTAAAAGCCGAGATGGAGATGATCCAAAAGTGCTGGAAAAGACCCTTTCTTTTCTTTACAGATGACAATCTATTCATAGAGGAACAGTCGGGGCGGGAACTTCTCTCGCTGCTGCAACAATTTAAACTCGACTGGTATGGATTTACGGATGTTTCGCTCTATGAAAAAGAGAGTCTATGCCAGCAGTTGCGAGCCTCTGGATGCCGCAAGGTATTGATCGGCTTTGAGAGTCTGAATCCGGCGAATTTGGCAGCGATTCAGCTTTCAAAATGGAAGCAGAAAAGGCTGGAGCAATACCGGCAGGCGATCTCCGCAATCCAACAGGAGGGAATTGGCGTTATTGGCAGCTTTGTTCTAGGACTGGACGAGGATGAGGCCAGTACCTTTGAATATTTGTATCAGTTTATCTACGATACATGTCTCTATGGCACCAACCTTACCATCGCAACACCGTATCCGGGAACCCGGTACTATGAGCAAATGCAGAGAGAAGGGCGAATATTGACAGAGGACTGGTCTTGCTATGATGGATTTACCTTGGTTCATTCCTTGCCTAAAATGACGAAGAATGCGTTTATGGACGCCTATGATCGCTTGATCGAGCGTATCAATTCAACACAGCGGTTGCAGCATGTGGTTGATTATTTTAAACGGATCGAGGGAAAAAATTGAGCGGAACTCTATACTATGATACCCGATACAATTCAACCAAGGAGGTTTGTCATTGGATTGTAGCTGGAATTCCCCATAAGGCGGTGGCCGTTCATCGGATTGGGGAGATGCAGCCAGGAGAAAATGAGGATGAGTTTATCATCATTGGAAGTCCCATCTACGTAGGGAAACCTTTGGACAGCGTATCAGAATTCATACGGTCCAAGAAAGACCGGTGGCTCCATAAGCCTGTTTTCGTCTTCGTCACCTCCTGGGCAGAAGCAACAGTGTACCGGCGCGAATGTAACCGTTTTTTGGATCTTATCATATCTCAGTTAAGCCCAATCGAGCCTGTGTTGAGCCGGTCATTGCCGGGAAAATTGCTGCTGGAACAGACGACACAGCGAGACCAGAACGTGATGAGAAGACTGTTGAGAAGAATAAACGCCATGTCGGAGCAATTTCATGAGGAGGCAGCACAATTTACAGATATGCGAAATCAAGAGGAGTGTCGACAATTTGGAAAAGACATCGAGACAGCCCTCATGGGACAAAAGGGCGATCCGGACCATTTGGTTTGACTATTATGGAACCTTGGTAGACGTAGGCCAGCCCTTTGCAAAGATCGAAGAATGGTTTTCATCCTTCTTGCGTCAATCCAATGCAAAATGCCCTCCCCATGACTTCTTCATGAGGTTCTCCCGGGAGCGCGCGAAGCAGCTGCATCAGGAGACTTTTGCTCTGGGAGAGGCGGTGCTGCGCCAAAGCTATCTGCGGACATGTGACCGATACCATGTCAAGCCATGGACGGCAGAGTTTCAAAGGTTTATTACAGCGCTCTTTACCATGCCAAAGGCGTATCCATCCGCAATGTATGTAGTCGATGTCCTTCGGAAGCGATACAGAGTCGGACTTCTGACCAATGCGGACAATAAAATTCTTCTGGAATCTATCACAAGCCAGGGATTTTTATTTGATTTCATCGTGACGTCAGAAAATGCGAAAGCCAATAAACCGGATCCTCGGATTTTTCATATGGCGATGGAGTTAGCCGGCGGCTTTCCAGAGCAGATGGTCATGATCGGCGATTCTTTTGCCGAAGATATACAGCCAGCTCAAGATATGGGAATGCAGACCCTATGGGTCAAAACAGACGACCGAGCAATAGCGGAGAGGACAGGTAATTCCGTCCCAGAGCTGCGGGAGATATTACAGTATTTGAGGTAGATATGAACGAGATACTTGAGACCTTAAGGACAAATAATCCTAAAATCGCCATCCTTGGAGATTCCATCCTGGACGCATATTATGTTGGATTTTTGCGGGAGACACAAGATTCCATCTTCGTCCCTCAGAAACGATACTACCATCTGGGGGGAGCAGGAAATGTGGCCTATTCAATCCGGCGGCTTGGGGGTACCCCTCTCTTTTATACAGTCCTGGGGGCGCGGCCGAATTCAAAGATATTCCACGGTCTGCTTACGAATCAAAAGCTGCTGTCTTCTTTTTGCTTGACAGAGGAAGCTCGGGATATCTGTTTAAAAACACGATTGGTGGCGGACAACAGGATACTCTTGCGCTTAGACGAGGATTGCGATGCCCCCATCAGCGCGGATACGTCCAACCGTCTGTACAGCCATTTTCGCTATAATATGGAGGATGTCCGCTGTGTTGTCGTATCCGATTATCAGAAGGGCTGTATCGGACAAGATCTATTTGAGCGGATCAAGAAGATCTGTTTCGCTCGAAATATCCGACTGTTGGTTGATAGTAAGTCATCCTGGGATTTAAGCGGTATTTTTCTGTACAAGCCGACGGTAGCTGAACTTGAAAAGCTGCTGGGGCGGAAGCTTGCTGGAATCGATGAAACGATCGAATACGGAATGCGCTTCAAACAGGAGCAAGGAATTGAGAATTTGGTCATTACCTTGGATGCAAATGGGCTTATTTATCTTGACGATTCAAACATGGCATACCCCATTCCATCGGCCTGCAAGGCGCCGGTAGACCCAACGGGAGCTGGGGATTCCATGATGGCGGCCATGGCCGTTTGTCTAGCCAATGGAGTCCCAATGGGCGCCGCGGTTCGAATCGCCAATGAGGTGGCAGCTATTAGCTGCGAAAGGATGGGAACGCTTGCCGTGTCATTGGATATGTTGGAAAAAAGGACGCAAGGGTGATAAAGATGAAAAATGTAGTGGTCGTATCCGCCTGCCGTTCCCCTGTTGGGAAAATACCAGGAGAATTGAATGCAATCGGTGAAATCCCACTACTCGCCAAAGTATTTCAGGAAGCGGTAACGCGCGCGGGCCTGCCGGTCCAGATTGAGGAGGCATTGACAGGTGCCAGCTTTCCCATTGAAAAGGATAATCTCTGCCGAAAAGCTATACTGTATGCGGGACTATCGGAGATGATTTCCTGCACCACCATAAGTAAAACCTGTGCATCCTCTGATGAGGCGCTGGCCATCGCCTGGCACAAAATTCGAAATGGCGCTGCCGGCACGATTTTGGTCGGGGGGATTGAGAAGATTGGCAATTCGCCCTATGTTTTACACTTTATGAAGCAAAACGTAAAGCGCATGTTGAATAAACAACTTCCTTGCAGGGCGGAGATTGAAGAACTCATCCAGGATAATGATATGGCCTATATGAATGAGGTGTTGGCCAGAAAGGCCGGTATCAGCCGGCAAGCTATAGATGCGCATACCTATCAAAGCATCTTGAAGGCTGAGACAGCCTATCGAAATGGCTGCTTTGCTGAAGAAACCGTGCCGATACCCTATACAGAAAATGGAATAACACGATATATCATAGGCGATGAGTTTCCACAGGTAGTGCGATCGAAGCGCGAGATTTATGAAGCGGACCCCATGTTTCTAAAAGATGGAGTGTTAACACGGCTCAATAGTGCCGCCATAGCGGAATGTGCTGTTGCGATGCTTCTCATGGAGGAGGATACCGCACGAACCATAGGACTTCAACCAATAGGGCGAATCGTGTCGGTGTTAAATACAGCTGTCCCCAATGAAGAGAGGGGGAGCTCCATGGCGAAATGTACACAGTCGATATTGGAGCGATGCGGTTTGGCTCCATTCGATGTCGGTCTGTATTCGATCAATGACTCATTTATGGTACAATCCATGTTGACGGTGATGGAGATGGGACTTGACGCAGATCGAGTCAATGTGGATGGAGGCAATATCGGTTTGGGATACCCGATTGGCGCAACAGGACTTCGCATGTGTACGTCGCTCTTGTATGAAATGCAGCGCAGACAGGTAAGCCTGGGTCTTCATGTCATTGGCGCAGGAGCCAATATGGCGCAGGCTGTTGTCATGCAATTGGATGGATAGGGGGGAACTGGACATGAATTATACATCGTACGATGTGGCGGTGATGAACTATCCACTGTTTGATAAGCGGGAGGATGTGTCGCAGGCTGCTGAAAAGTTTTTCAAAGCGCCACCTGTGGAAAAGAGGACAGAGGTTCCGCTCTACATCCACATTCCTTTTTGTACGAGCCTCTGCGATTTTTGTATTTATCACCGAAATCTGGCAACTCAGCCAGAGCGCATCGAGGCATATGTGGAAGCTCTGCTGCGAGAGATCGAGATGTACGCCAGCGAGCCGTATACTTGCCAGCTCCCTATCGGTTCTGTTTTTATAGGCGGAGGAACCCCCACGGT
>JAHZBS010000097.1 GCA_019423265.1 Clostridiales bacterium | reverse complement strand
GGACATAGTCCAAAATTTTTTCCTCGCCTCCCTGATTCGCCCGGCGAAGAGCAAGAGTCACAATCTGCGTTTCCCCTCTCTGTATGACATCGGCCATTTTTGATAAGGAAAACTTTCCCGTTCCGAGAAGCAGCCGGGATGTAAAGGGCCTGCCTCCGATTCTCAATTCATCCATACTATCCTCCATTCTAGAGCGTCAGCGGCAGGGAAAACTCCTGCCATGAGAGCTATCTGTGACGCTCCGGCGCAGATAGCTGTTATGCTTCGGCCTCCCCCATCAGCAGGCGGAGCGCCATATTCGCCTGATGCCCCGCGCAGACTGTAACGCGCGGGGCCATGAGCCCCAGCCCCTCCCGGGCCTCTGAGGTCTCGTCCCCACACACATACAAGCGCTTAAGTGCCCGCCTCGTTCGGATCCCGTTTGCGCTGTCCATGCCAGCCATACCGGATCCGCTGACGATAATGGGGCCGTTTTCCATCCCCAGTATCGCATTGATTAACTCCGCTTTTGCGCAGGGATTGTCGAAGGCTTCACAGACGATATCGCAGGACCCGAAGCAGGAAACGGCGTTATTGGCCGTGATCCTGTGGGAATACGTTTGGACTTGGACGAGTGGGTTGATCTCCCGAATTTGGTTGGCGCAGGCCTCCGTCTTTTGCATTCCCAGATGGGATATGCCGTAGCATTGCCGGTTGAGATTGCTGGGCTCCACCGTGTCAAAATCGGCAAGCACCAGGAGGCCGATGCCGGTCCGGGCTAACATCATTGCAATGTTGGATCCGAGCCCGCCAAGGCCTGCGATTCCAACTTTAGCTGCGCACACACGCTGGTATACGCCCGGCGTCAGCCGCGCCGACAGCATGGCTTCCAGCTCCTCCCGGGAAGGGGCCTGCCCTTTTTGAATGAGGACAACCTGATCGCCTTCCCGCAGCCGCCTGTTTTCATCGGTCTGATACCCGTTGAGGATGGCCACTTGGCTGGCGGGGGCCATAGCGCTGCGAAGGCTCCACAAAAAGGGCGTCCCTGTATAGTCGACGGAATGTCCATTTACTTGCAGCCGCACGGTCAACCCCCTCCCACAAAGCTTACAATCTCCAGACAATCATCCGGTTGAATTTCTGTCTGATGATACATGGATTTTGGAATGATGTCTCCATTTCGCTCCACGGCGATTTTCGCCGGATCATACTGAAAATTATCCAATATCTGAAGCAGCGGAACCGCGGCTTCAAGCGTAATTTCCTCTCCATTTAATCGCATTGATTCACCTTCTTTCAGCAACGAAAAGTATGCGCCCCGCAGGGGCGGCCGCATTTTCCATGGAACAAAAAGAAAAGACTAAGCATCCGCGCGTAAGCTTAGTCTTTGGGTTCTATTATGCATGGGCCTATAAACCCTATGCCATAATAAAGCACAAAACTCCCTACGTCGGAATTAACCGCACAGGTTCAATGGATCTGAGGACGGTACCTCACTCTCAGCCGATTGCATCAGCTCTCCAGTTTTGTCTGCTCAGTTTTTCTTGTATATGCTATACATATTATAGGCTTGTCTATGGGAATTGTCAAGATTGTGTTTGGCTCTGTTCTGGGCGTCTTTTCCAAAGGACAGGTATTGTGTTTTCGCAAAAAAATGATACAATAGGAGGTAGATACCGTTCTGTGAAGGGCTGCCGGCGCTCCCTTTACAGCAAAAATCTGGAGAGAGGAGTGTCGAGATTGTCTACTCAACAGCATACTTTGAATGACATTGTCATCTCCCACTGCGTTTACCCTATCTATCCATTTCCAACTAGCTTTCATCCCTCCTTTCACACCCATTCCGAAGATGAAATGCTCATCGTCTGCTCCGGCGATATCATCGCAATGACACCCAATTCCTACTTATCCCACAAGGGGCCTTGCGTGCTCTTTTATAAAAAGCAGTGTCCCCACGCCCAGATTAACCGGGAGGGTGCCTCCTACGAGCGCTACTGTATACGCTTCAACCGCAACACCATGGCCGAATTTTTTCAGAACTGGTCGCTTCTCGCCTACCGCGAGGAGGCATTTCTGCTTCCGCTCAGCGAAGCGGAGGCGGGGCGTCTGGCAGCGGCGGCAAATCTGCTCTACCAATGCCCCCGCTCCGATGAACATAATATCCGGCAGCGCCTCCTGCTGTGCTATCTGTTTGCGGAAGCCACGGAAATTGGGCAGCAGCGTGACTCTTCCCCGCCGGTCCACTTTTATCTGACAGCCGTAACCCAGTATATAGCCGATCATATTAAGGAAAAGCTGACCATCGACCGGATTGCGTCGGAATTTTACATAGGCCGCACTAAGCTGATACGGGATTTTCGGGAATTCTTTTCCATGAGCATCTCTCAGTACATTACCATGGAACGCCTAGCCCGCGCGCGGTGGCTCTTGCAGCACGGGGAGTCGGTTCAGACGGCCGCTGAAGAATGCGGGTTTGTTGACAGCGCCTACTTTATTCGGGTATTCCGAAAATACTTCAATACCACCCCGGCCATGTACCGCAGGCAGTGTTCCGAAAATCCATAATCCATAGAGCTGTGAGTTACTGCTCCCTGCAGACTTTAATCAATTCCGCCTCTGGCTCCGGCGCGACAATGACCTGCGCGCCAGCTGCAACGGCGTCTCCGTAGTAGGTCAGCATCTGCCCTTCGCTCAGAGGCCGGCGCATTTCATCTAATGGCTGGATGCAGGCCGCCTTACTTCCCAGTGTAGCCACAAGCTCGGGGAGATCCAAGTGCTTCAACACCTCCGGTATGATCACCATCTCCGGCCAGCGGTATGGAAATGCTGTGGCTAAACAGGCATACGCGGCCAGAGGATTCAGCGCCGCCACTCTTTCAACCTGATCCCCTGCCAACAGTCCCGCCAACAATGCCACCACAGCGCCTGTCCCATCTCCGGCAATGGTGATGCGCTCCGGGTGTACCTCCGGCCTTGTCTTCAAATATGCCAGCGCTGTCAGCGCGTCCCGCACCTGGTACGCAATCACGGGCCTTCCCTCGGCAATGGAGAGATACGTCAGGATCCTCTCAATGTCATTCCAGCTTGCGCAGTCATAGGTGGTGT
The DNA here is from genome assembly GCA_019423265.1 of Clostridiales bacterium. The sequence continues at coordinate 5,481 of JAHZBS010000097.1, read as the reverse complement.
GCTGCGCCTCCAGCTCTCCCATGCCGGATACATCCACAGACAGCACGCAGCGCTCCGCGCCCGATGCCGGCTGTGCCAAACCGATGATTTGCGTCAAGACGCCCCCATGATTGAAGCCGTTCCACTTTCCTCTCTCATCGATATACAATAGCGCGGGGCAAGCCGCCGCCCCCTCCCGGCAGGCAAATACGCCAGGCATCACATTTCTGTCTCCATGGTGCAGAATCACCGGCTGAAATATATGATGCCACCGCTTCGGCAAGGAATCCTCCGGCTCGGCCCAAACCCTAGTGGGATGGGGCGTAAATTCCTCAAGCTGTAACAGCGATGACAGCGCGCGCGCCATCTGCTCCTCTGTAAGCTTAGGCCGCTGCGCTTGCAGGCGCAGCGCCTCCTGACAGTTGACGGTAAACATATTGACGCAGCCTTTCGGATAACAGGCCAGCTGCTCCCTGGCAATAGGCTGAATCTCTTTCTCCGTCAGAGGCGCCCGCCATGTCTCTTTTCCAAAAAAAGCGTCCATATGGCCTACCACCTCATTGGCCATGGCGACTGTATACGCATGTCCGGAATCCTCCTGTAAAAACAAGGATATGTCGTCCCCGCGGCCATACAATTCATAAACCTTCTTGACGCGCGTATATACCTCCACCGTCGTTGTATAATCAAAGACCTCGTCCAATTTACCACCCACTAGACACAGGCGCTTGGGCGCGATCAAACTTAGAATTTCGGTTACGTCGATCCCCTGCCCCAGATATCCGCGGCCGTGCTGCTCCGGGCAGCTGGTATACAGGCCTGTCAGATGCAGCGCTTCCTGGTCGGAAATGCAGCAGACGGGAGCGACAAATCGGATCCGCGGATCATACGCCGCGCAGAACATTGACGTCAATCCGCCGCCCGATACCCCCGTCATGGCAAAACCGCGGGACGTGTCCACATCATCCCGCTGCTCCAGATATGAAATACAGGCCAGCGCATCCGCCATAAAATAGGTCATAGCCCAGATTCCCGTCATCCACCCGATAACGCCGTTGGCAAAATGATCGTTGAGCTTCGCCAGCTCCCCGGTGCAGCCAGGCGGACAGAAAGACACCGCAAGATAGCCATTTCGCGCAAAAGTCTGAGCACTGGCGGTGTAGCTCGGTCCAAACTTACTGCTGTGCCCGGTGGGGCAGACGACCCCTGGCCACGGTCCTCCCGTCTTAGGGCGGTATACGGAGGCGTTGACCTCCCATCCGGGAAGGGAGTAAAAGAGTACGTTCTCAACAATAAACTCATCAAATTCGCAGGTCGAGACAGGGCGGACCTGTAACGGCGCCAATTGCTCCAACAGATCCGGCAGCGACTGGCGGAAAACTCGGTGTACCTCATCGCGCCTCTGCTGCCAATCGGAAAGCGCACCCATCCCGTCAAATTTTCGCCGTCCCTCCGCAAGTCCCCTCCGACATGCCTCCACAATCTCCCGCTCCAGCTGCCTGGCCGCCGGTATTCCTTCCTGTAAAATCCGAAATTGCGCCATTTTAATCCTCCATTCCGGAGCGTCAGCGACGGGGCGAAGAGAAATTTGCGAAGGCGATTTCTCTTCTGCCATAAGAGCTATTTGTGGCGCTCCGGCACAAATAGCCGTTCACACTAATCTCCTTTCCATTTTGCCGTACCATCGCAGTTCTACCAGGATTTTCCCCTTCCGTCGATCCTCCATCGATCGAGGATCTCATCTCCCTCTTTGATCAGGATCCAATCGAACGTATTGACCGTCGTACAGCAATGTCCCGGAAGAACCGCCACCTGGCTTCCAATGGGGTTACATCTCCCGATTCCATCCCGGTAGACCGCCGTGTGTTCCTCACTGAAAGAAAGGCTGTCCTCCGGGCGCTGCCCTGCTATCTCGGGATCCCGCTGGTCCATCCCTAGATTCTTGACGCCCACATCCAAGACAATGCGGTTTTCTGACTTACTGATAATGGTTGACACAACGGACAGCGCGCTCTCAAAAGGCAGGCCGCATCTCCGGTACGACGCATCCATAAAAAGATAGCTGCCCGCCTGTATCTCCGTATAGACGCCGCCCTTGGCTTTCTCCCCGGCAGTCGCCGTGCTGGCCCCGCTGATCTCCCTGACCGTGACATGATGCTGTTCCAGATACGCTTTGCCCTGGCGCAACAGCGTTTCTATCTTGTGAATCTCGCGGATGCGAGTAACCGGATCCTCCTCGTGGGAAAGCTGCCCCGCATAGGCCTGGATCCCACCGAATTCTAAGTACCCCGACTTTTCAATCTGCCTTGCCAGATACAAGACTTGATCAAAATCAGACACTCCACAGCGCTGCATTCCCACATCCAGCTCCACGTACACATAGATTCGGCTGCCCGCCAGCTGTGCCGCTTTTTCAAGTTCCTGTATATTGACAGGATCATCCGCACACACCGTTATCCTGGCCTTTCTGGCCAGATAGGCCAGCTGTGCCAATTTGGACGGCTGCACCACCTGATTGGCGATCAGGATATCCGGGAGCCCCGCTTCCACTAAAACCTCTGCTTCCCCCAATTTTGCACATGTAATTCCCTTCGCTCCCGCTTCCATCTGGAGCTTTGCAATTCGGCTGCATTTGTGGGACTTAAAGTGAGGGCGCAGGCGCGCCTGGCTTCCCTCCATCAAGTGCTGCATTCTCTGTCCGTTCTCCCGAAACCGATCCATATCAAGAATCAGCGCAGGCGTATTGACTTCTTCCACTCTCATAAAATCCTCCATTCCGGAGCGTAAACAGCGTGCTATCATAGCTATCTGTGACGCTCCCGCACAAATAGCCGTGTGGATTCTCCCATTTCTTTACTGGCAAGGATCCTGTATCCATTGACACTGGGATGGGGCGTTTACCGCAAGAGCCCCGTTCTCATAGGTCACAAAGATGGGCCCGTACGGCGTGGCGACGCTCCCCCGCATATGCTGCAAGGGCCCTGGATGCGGCGTTACCGTAAACCGTGTAAACCCTGGCTCCAACGGCTTCACGCCTAAGATCTCCGTCAGCAGAAACACCGCCGGCGAAGCGCTCCATGCGTGACAAATACTGCGGGTCCATTCCGTGTCGCTGATGGGAAAGGTCTCCCAACAGGTTTTGGTTCCGCAGCGAAGCATTCTCCCAAAGTCTCGCTTTATCACGGGCAGAATTCGATCCACGCACCCCATTTTTGCCAGCGCCGCAAAGCTATGGTACAGAAACATAGGCGTTCCGATTTCCACGATGCCATGGGGCGCCTCCCGGTCGCTTGGCTTCCCTAGGCTTCGATTGCTGGGAGAGCCCTTTATGTACCGCCCGTCAACTGAGGCAAGGATCAGAGCTTCCACCGCCTTGCGCCGTTCCGGAGGCACGCAGTCATAGAGATAGGCGATGGTATTGGTCTGACGGCTGACCCGTTCCAGCTCCCGATACTGGGAATAGGGCAGAGGGCTCCACTCCCGCTTCTGGCAATAGCGCGTGTATATCGCATAGCCCTTTTCATCCCGCACCGTGTCCACATAGGCGCTTCGATCCTCATTCCAGCCATACCGGTTGACCGCGTCCCGGAGCTTCTTCGCCTGTTCCCGGTACCGGACCTGCTCATCCAGTCCCAGGGCAGACGCCATGTCAGCGGCCACATCGCAGCACTTGGCTAAACATACGCTGTTGGCGATGGTCTCCCCGTAGGAGGTCACGTCATTATTGCCCCAGTCTAACAGATCCCAGGCGTCCGTCATCTCCACAAGCCCACGGTCATTGATCCATTGGAACGCATGTTCCAGCATAACGGCCACATCCCCATAGTTGGTCCGCAGGTCCTCCAGACTTCCCCCATACCAAAAATGATCCCAACACTGTAAAACCCACATAAAGGCAAATAGGGGAAGCCCTCCGTCAACATAGGTGCTGAACGCAGGCAGCACAAGATTCTTCCCCTGCCCATACCGGGGATCCTGCGCTTTGTACATTGCGGCGAAATCAGGGCTCAAGCTTTTTCCAATCAGCCGGATGGAGTTCTGATCATAGGCATACCCGCCGGCACACAATAAATTCACGTGGGATGTGATCTTGGCATCCCCAACCCAATATACCTGCTCGTATCCCGGACAGTCGATGTAGGTGTCCTGCATACAGAGCTTCGCCGTGTCGATGCACATGCGAAAGATATCCGTTACCTCCGGATCGTCACAGGCGAAGGTCCCCGCCTCCTCCATCGCAAAAGCCCGATGGTACACCCCAATATACTCAATCTCTACCGGCTGCGTCCGATTCCGCAGCGTCACGGACAGATAGCGAAATCCGTGAGTCCCCTGACATATGTATTCCTGCCAGCCCTCTTTGCAGATATACCGCATGGCATTGGACTGCATCCAGACAATCCCCGCGGGCCCCACCTGCTCGAAACCCACCAGATCCAATATGGTTCCACGCCCCGCCCGCAGACGAAATGTATAATTTCCCAGGTATTCCTCTCCCATGTCGAGGATGAAGGTCACATCTCTCGACGGATCCCCGTCAAACCACGCGGTGGCATGATTGGCGTGAAGCATATTGGAGAGTCCCTTGAAGCCCACCCTCTCTTGGCTCCGGCCATCTGGCAATCCCAGGGAGGGATCTGCAAATCCGTCGGCGCTTTGCTCAAAGCGCTGATACTGTACGGAAAAGGCTACACTACAGTCACATGGCGGGGCCGCCTCCTCCATCTCCCCCGCTTCCGGCAGCCCACTCGGCTTCTCACAGGAATCCCATGCGTGCCAGGCACATTGGGTCATATCCCCATCCTGGCGTTGCACCAGCCACTTGCCAAAATGCAGGGAAGAATCTGTGTCCAGCGACAGCTCCAAGTCGCCAAAGGTATTGACCGCCACAAGCTCATTGTCGCCTCTGCACAATAGCGCTGTGCCGGTCACTGCTTTGCCATTGACATAAATCTCCGATGCCCCGTAGGAATGGAGGCAAACGGTCTCCTCCTCCGGCGCCTGCACCTGTACCCGGTACCGGTCTCGCTTGCTCCGATTGGCCCCCTGGAAGCGAAACCGGTTGGCCTCTCTCTGCTCAGTGGCAAATCCAAGGGCCACCAACTGTTTCCCTAAGGCTAAGTCTTCCGAGAGCAAACCGCCCTCATTGGGAGACAGATGTAGAAAGGGCCATTTCCCAATCTCCCCAACGATCTCGGCTTCCGCCCAGCCCTCATCCTGATAGTTGGCGGAGTACCAGCATTCTTCCTCCCTGGCGTCATATTGCTCCTCCATGCGCTTCATGGGCTCTAGGGGTACACTATTGCAGGATGCCTCCAGACAGAAGCAGGGATTGAGTTTGGCTCTCCAGCTCCCATCGGTCTCCAAAAACAGAACGTCATCCAAGAGAAGCTGTGCAAAAACGCCGCCGCGCTCCAGATGCATGGACAAAACGCTAATCCCGTTGACGCCCTCCTGCAAAAAGCGCGTTACATCCACCGTATCATAGCTTTTATCAAAATC
>JAHZBS010000096.1 GCA_019423265.1 Clostridiales bacterium | reverse complement strand
CAGACTTAAATCCAGTAGGGATATGTGAACTGGAATTTACTTTGGCATTTAAGGAACATTACATTATATCCACATTTTACATTGATTTCTGTGTATTTGTATGGTATAATCCATACAGGAAAAAAGTTTTAGCGGTGGAAGGAAGAGGGAAGTTGCCAGTTGTTTTTAAGTTAGATGTCCTTTCGGCCCTTAAGGAAAAAGGTTACAACACTAGTACCCTTCGCAGGGAAAAGCTTCTTGCAGAAGGTGTTATACAATCGTTAAGGGAGCAGAAGCCGATTTCATGGAGCAACATTGCTAAAGTTTGTAAACTTTTAAACTGTCAACCGGGGGACATCATGGAATACATCCCCGATGAAGTTGAGGAGACCATGGCACTACAAGAATTCAAGAAAGCGAGCCTAGCAGATTGGGAAGCCCTGGGCGAAGATGTCCGGGCGGAGCTGATCGACGGCGAAATCTATTACATGGCCGGGCCCAGTGCAAATCATCAGAGGACACTCAGTTTCTTACACACAGAAATCAGCCTCTATTTAAGAGGCAAAACCTGTGAAGTATTCCCCGCCCCTTTCGATGTCTATCTCCAACACGAAGACGAGGACACGCCCAACATCGTACAGCCGGACTTGATGGTCATCTGTGATCGGGATAAGATCACGGAAAAGGGGTGCATCGGCGCTCCGACGTGGATTATTGAAATCGTCAGCCCCAGCACTGCCCGCCGAGATTACCTGACAAAACTTAACCTTTACGCAGAATATGGAGTCAGGGAGTACTGGATCGTGAATCCGGACAGGGAAGCGGTAACGGTCTATCAACTCGATAGCGATTTGGTACCAGCAGCGCACACCTTCCGCGACACGATTCCGGTCCGCTCCTTAGAAAATCTTAGTATCGACTTCACCCAACTAGACCTCGAATAAGCCCTCTGAGAGCCCCTATACGGGGTCCTTTTTTTGGGCGTACTCCGCTCCGCCCTTATCGCATCCACCTCGGAATCCGATTGGGCCGTATGCTTGAAAAGAAAAGGAGCAACAAAAAGCGAGCCTCATCCTCTGAGACCCGCCAAATCAGCAAGCTCCCGGGCAGACTTGAACTGCTGACCTCCGCCTTACCAAGGCGACGCTCTGCCGACTGAGCTACAGGAGCACGACGTCCATTTAGACCGTCAACGCTAAATATGATAGCATATGCGACAATAAAAGTCAACCTTTTTTTTGAAAAAACGGAAAATCAGGGGCGCCATACTGTGGATTGGATTTTTAGGCGATTGCCTCTCCAACCAGCTTATTGACCAGAGCGCCGTCGGCCTTCCCCTTCACCAATGGCATGAGATTTTTCATGATCTTGCCTTTATCCCTTGCCGTTGGCGCTTCGATCCCTAGATCAGCCAGCACCTTTGCGATTGCAGCGCGAATCTCATCTTCCCCCATCATCGCAGGGGCAAATTCATTGAGCACCGCTATGCGAAGCCGGCATTCTTCCAGAATCTCCGTTCGATCCGCCGGCGTAGCCTCCATTGTCTCCTGGGTCTGCTTGATTTCTTTTAGCACAATGGCATTCTCTTCCTCTTCCGTCAGTTCATCGCGCTTATCGATATATTTCGCCTTCAGGGCCGACAACAGCAGCGACAGGGTTTCTTTGCGCTGTGCATCCTTATTTTTCATCGCCTTGACCATCTCCTGGCGAACAACATCCATTTTACTCATTGTCATTTCCTCCCTTTGCTTGAAATGCGGTTACCCTCATTATACCCCCCATTTCTGTGCTTTGCAACCTTCTTTGAATTTTTGTCATTGACTTTTCCATTTTTTTGTTGTACCATGTGGGAAAACTTTGATAAAGGAGAATCCCCCATGATGCAAGATCTGACCTGGACTTCCCTCGCCCCAGGCGTCTGGAGAGCCCGCCTTGGAACCCCTTCCCCGATTACGCCTATGACCCTGACCGCAGCGCCCCCCGCGCTGAACTCCCTCGCATCCCTCCCGGATACGCCCATGCCGGAGTTTTCTTTCGCGCCCTGCGCCCGAACGGATGACAACCGCATCGTCGTCCGGTTTTCCCTGGATGAGACGGAGGATCTCTATGGTTTAGGCTTGCAGATGGCATCTGTCAACCACCGCGGCCGGACTCGCTTTCTCAGCGTCAACAGCTATCCCGCCGAGGATTCCGGGGCTAACGTAGCGCCGGTTCCCTTTCTCGTGTCCGACCGCGGATACGGCGTTGCCATCGATTCTCTCCAGCCCGCCACATTTTTCTGCGGATGCACGCAGCCTACGGAACTGCCACTCTATCCGAAACACAGGGCCACCACGCCAAACTGGACCCCAAGCGTCCCCTTTCACTGCTGGGAGGCCGTCATTCCCGGCAGCAGTGCGGACCTCTACTTTTTCTCCGGCCCCTCCATGCTTGACGCCGTGCGGCGCTACATACTGTACTCAGGCGGCGGCGCACTGCCTCCCCGCTGGGGGTTAGGATTCTGGCACCGCGTGCCCATGGTCTACTCGGATCAGGAAGCGCTGGCGGAGATGGCAGAAATTCGGGCACACCAGGTCCCCTGCGACGTTATCGGCCTGGAACCCGGATGGCAGACCTTTTCTTACCCTTGCTCCTACGCCTGGGATCCCCTCCGGTTTCCGGATCCAGCCCAATTTGTCCAGACGGCGGCCGACAAGGGGTTCCATATCAATCTCTGGGAGCACGGATATGTTGCCCCCTGTTGCGAATTCTATGAGACGGTCCGTCCCCATCTAGCCGATTATGCCAACTGGAGCGGAGAGCTTCCCGATTATACACAGCCCGCCGTGCTGGCGGCTATGCAGAATCAGCACTTACGCGACCATCTTTCCATCGGGATCTCCGGCTATAAGATCGACGAATGCGATGCCTCCCTTCCCTCCCACGCTCATTTTCCATCGGGTCTGGACGGAGTGCAGATGAATCAGCTCTTAGGAATGTTGCTCACAAAAAATCAGTATGAATTGTTCCGCTCGAAAAACACTCGAACCTACAGCATGGTCCGCGCCGGCAATCTAGGCGGCTGCGGCTATCCCTTTGCTTTCTACAGCGACCGAACCGATCTCCGGGAATATGTTCGAATGCTCTGCAACTCTGGTTTCTCCGGTCTCCTATGGTCTCCGGAGGTGTGCAGTGCCCAAAGCGGAGAGGAATTGGTCCGCAGAATGCAAGTCGCCGTTTTCTCGCTCCACACCCAGCTGAACGCATGGGCTAGCCGCTTGAAACCCTGGGATTTTCAGGAGGAAGCCCCCATTGTCCAAAATTTGCTAGCCCTCCACATGCGGCTCATCCCCTATCTCTACAATACCCTTGCCGACTTCCATTTTTCCGGGAAACCTCCTGTTCGTGCTATGGCCTTGGATTTCTGCGAACAGAGCTGCGCCTCCATCGATGATCAGTACATGCTGGGCGATGCCCTACTCGTGGCGCCTCTATTCCCGGGCGAAGCATCCCGCCGGGTGTATCTGCCCCAAGGCGGCTGGTATACCTTGGACACTCATGAATTCTATCAAGGAGGGCAATGGTATGACCTAGAGCTCCCCATCTCCCGGATTCCTGTTTTTGTTCGCTCCGGTGCCATCCTCCCCCTCATGCCCGCTTACGACCATGTTCCGGCTGCCGGAGTGCCCATCCCGGTCGATCTCGTCTGTTTTGGAGTGGAGGACACCCATCTCGCCCTGTACGACGACGACGGGGAGACCTTTGGCTATGAGACAGGCGCGTACGGCTATCTCTATTTGGAGGCAAAGCGTGTCAACGGCCGTATGACGGGACAACTCACCGCGGATACCCGCAAGGTTCAAACCTACGAAATCTCCAACTGGATTTTCATTGAATAAAAGCTTTCCTAAAAAATCCCCAAGGGAAACGATCTGAACCGCTCCCTTGGGGGTTTCGCATCATTGCGTCTGGTCTATTTTCGCCCAATATCGCGCCGGTAATGAACATCGGTAAAGGTGACCGCGCCTATGTTGGCATATGCCTTTGCAATGGCGGCATTTAGATCGCGATCCAGAGCAACAATGCCCAGCACACGGCCTCCGTTGGTTACAATCTGTCCCTCCCCGTCTTTGGCGGTTCCCGCGTGGAAGATCATGAGATCCCCCCGCTCGTCAAAAGCGTGGAGCCCCTGGATCGGATACCCCTTCGCATACTGCAAGGGATAGCCTCCGGATGCCAGCACGACACAGACCGCAGCGTTATCCGCCCACTGAATCTCCATCTGCTCTAGCCTTCCGTCAATGCAAGCTTCCACAATATCGACCAAATCTGTCTCCAGGCGGGGCAGCACCACCTGCGTCTCCGGGTCGCCAAACCGCGCGTTATACTCCAGCACTTTGGGGCCATCCTCCGTCAGCATCAGGCCGAAGAATAAAATCCCTGTGAAGGGCCTCCCCTCGGCGGCCATGGCGGCCAGCGTCGGCTTAAAAATATGCTCCTCCGCATAGGCCTGTATCTGCGGCGTATAGTATTGGCTCGGGGAGAAGGTCCCCATGCCCCCGGTATTCAACCCCTCATCGTTGTCTAAGGCACGCTTATGGTCCTGCGCGGAAACCATGGGCTTCACCGTCTTTCCATCACAGAAAGACAACACCGAGACCTCTGGGCCCGTCATAAACTCCTCGATCACCATAGCGTCGCCGGCCGCGCCAAATTTCTTGTCCACCATGATCTCATCGACGCCGGCAAGGGCTTCCTCCTCCGTATGGCAAATCAGAACGCCTTTGCCCAACGCCAGACCATCCGCTTTCAAGACGATGGGATAGGTATTGTGATCCCGCAGGAAAGATTTCGCCTCCTCACTGTCGGTAAATTCCCAGAAATCGGCAGTGGGAATCCCATATTTCTGCATCAACTGCTTGGAAAAGGCTTTGCTCCCCTCGATGAGCGCCGCATTCTTTCGCGGCCCAAACACCCGAAGTCCTGCCGCTTCAAAGGCATCGACCACTCCTAGCATGAGAGGATCATCCATGCCGATGACAGTCAGATCGATGGCATGTCCTCTCGCAAACGCAACCAACGCCTCGATATCGGTCGCCTTAATATCCACGCACTGCGCGATCTCCGCAATCCCTGCGTTCCCTGGCGCGCAGTAGATCGTCTCCGCTTTTGGGCTCTGGGAGAGCTTCCAGACAATGGCGTGCTCCCTACCTCCGCTTCCAACGACTAAGATCTTCATCTATCGATTCCTCCTCCAGAATCCGGACTCGTCCATCCTCGATTTTCAGCCGCCCCGCGGCAAATAACGCCACCGCCTTGGGAAAAATCACCCATTCGGCCTGCTCCATGACTCTCTTCTGCAGCGTCTCCGGCGTGTCATCCTGCTCCACGCACACCGCTTGCTGTAGAATAATCGGCCCTGTATCCGTTCCCTCATCGACGAAATGAACCGTAGCTCCCGTAACCTTGACGCCCCTTCGAAGAACCTCCTCATGGACCTTCAACCCGTAAAACCCATCTCCACAGAAGGAGGGGATCAGGGAAGGGTGAATGTTCAAGATCCGCCCGGCAAATGCCTCCATCACCGGTTTGCCCAGCACCACAAGAAAACCGGCCAATAGAATGACATCAATGCGGCGATCCAGCAACAGATCCCGAAGTGCGATGTGGTACTCTTCCCGGCTCTCGTAGCGCACCGTAGGGAGATAGACGCCCTCGATCCCCGCCAAGCGCGCCCTCTCAAGTGCGTATGCCTGCCTCCGGTTGCTGACGACAAGAACAAACTCAACGCCGGGAATAAGCCCCGCCTTCTGTGCGTCCAACAGTGCTTGCAGATTGGTACCGCCGCCGGACACTAAGACCGCCGCTCTCATCATAGAATCACACCCGGCGTTTCATCCGCCGATCCGACGATCTGTCCGATCTCATATGCCTTTTCTCCCGCCGCCTCAATGGCCGCGATGGCCGCCGGCACCTCTTCCTTCGCTACCGCCGCTACCATCCCGATTCCCATGTTAAAGGTGTTAAACATGCCCTTCTCACTTATATCTCCGAGCCGCTGCATCAGCGGGAAAATCGGGAGAACCGGCCAGCTGCCTCCCTCAATCTGCGCTGCCGTGTGCGGCGGAAGCATTCTCGGGATATTCTCGTAGAATCCGCCTCCCGTCACATGGCTGATGGCCTTGACCGCCACCGCCTGCTTCAGGGATGCAATCGCCTTGACATAGATTTTCGTGGGCTCCAGCAGCGCCTCGCCTAGCGTTCTGCCCAGCTCATCATAGTAAGTCTCGATGGTCTCTTTCGCCCTGTCGCCGTTCAGGCCAAACAGCTTGCGGACAAGAGAAAAGCCATTGCTGTGTACACCGCTGGACGCAATTCCAACCAGCGCGTCGCCTTCCTGCACACGGGAGCCGTCGATAATGTCGCTCTTATCGACAATCCCCACGGCAAAACCGGCGATATCGTATTCATCCTCCGGATAGAACCCGGGCATCTCCGCCGTCTCTCCGCCAATCAGGGCGGCTCCGCTCTGCACACAGCCCTCCGCGACGCCTTTTACGATACAGGCTATTTTCTCCGGCGTATTCTTGCCGCAGGCGATATAGTCCAGAAAAAATAATGGGGTCGCCCCGCTGCACACGATATCATTGACGCACATGGCAACCGCGTCGATTCCCACCGTGTCATGCCGATCCATCAAAAAGGCAAGCTTTAATTTCGTGCCCACCCCATCGGTTCCGGATACCAGCACCGGCTCCCGCATCTCCATCCCCGCGATGGAAAACAATCCGCCGAATCCGCCTAGATCCGTGATAACCCGCTGGTTAAACGTTCTCTTGACATGCTCCCTCATGAGGGATACCGCTTTATAGCCGGCCTCCACGTCAACCCCTGCATTTTTATATTCAATTGCCATGATTACCTCCATTCCGGCTTGTCCACGCCGATCTGCCGTCAGAAACTTGTCTTTCGCTAGCAAAAAAGGCACGATACGCTAGGCGCTTCGTGCAAAAGGGGATCAATGCCCCATAAGACGCTTAAATACTTCCTGATAGGCGTCCTCGACGCCGCCCATGTCCCGGCGAAAGCGATCTTTGTCCAGCTTCTCCCCCGTGCTGGAATCCCAGAACCGGCAGGTGTCAGGGGAGATCTCGTCGGCCAGGATCACAGCGCCATCGGAGGTTCGGCCGAACTCTATCTTGAAATCGATCAGGTCAATGTTGAGGTCCTTTAAATAGCTGCGCAACACATCGTTGACAGTGAATGCCATTTTTGCAATATCCGCCAACTCCTGCTCCGTGGCCAATTCCATAGCATAAATGTGATACTCGTTGACCATGGGATCGCCAAGATCGTCATTCTTATAGCAGTACTCTAAGACGGTTCTCCTCATCATCGTCCCCTCCGGAAGACCCAGGCGTTTGCTAAGGCTGCCAGCCGCCACGTTCCGCACGATGACCTCCAGCGGAACAATGGACACTCTGCGCACAGCGGTCTCCCTCTCATTCAGCTCTTCAATGAAATGGGTCGGCACGCCCTTGGTCTCCAAAAGCTTCATCAAATTGTTGCTCATCTGATTGTTGATGGCGGACTTTCCCTCAATCGTCCCCTTCTTCAGCCCGTTAAACGCTGTCGCATCATCTTTATAGGATACAATCAGAACCTCAGGATCGTCTGTCGTAAATACTTTTTTCGCTTTGCCCTCGTAAAGCAATTCTTTCTTTTCCATTCTCCGTTCGTCCTTTCTGTGCGGACTTTCCGCGTAATTCCGTTCACATACTAGTTTATTTTACCTTTTTCGCGGGATCTTGTCAATGCGAATTGCGGCCTTTCTGACTTTTTATGAAAATTATTCTTCCACATTGAGAAAAAAATAGAGGGCTATAGCAAAACAGAATTTTTAAGCCGGCTCCCTGCGATTTCTTTGACCATAGTGCCATATGCGGTTTAAAATTCTTATTTTCCCATAGCGCCTCTTCGTTTTAATTGGGAGACGATAGCAGATACCAAATCATTTCTTTCGCAGCCTCCACGTTGGTGGCGTTGGTCACGATTCCAACGTATATGTCCTGGCCATAAAAGATCTCGCGAATGGTTTCATTGTTGGAGATATTGATCAAAAATGGGTAGGGACCGGAGCGGATCTCCTCGTCGGTATCGATGTCCGTGGTGACGAGCTCCGCCTCGACGATACCCGGCTCCTTTTCCTCTTCGCCCTCATCCTCGTCCACCTGAACCTGCTGATCGGCCAGCTCGCGCAGCCGAACCATCTCCTCCTCTGTAAAGACCTCATCCAGCGGTCTGAGATACTCAGATGCCACATCCTGCAATCCCGTCTCTTTGTCCGCGACGATCAGATCCAGCTCCTTTGCGGACACCATGGCCATGGCCTTCATGACGGTGGCGTACTCTACCTGGGGATCGCCGCCGGTCGCTGTGGCCAGCGTCGTAATCTGGATCTCCTTGTCCTCCGTACACAGCTCGGGAAAAGCCTCATTCAGCGCTGTCTGCGCGTCGTCCACCTTATCTGAATCCATGATGGAGGTGTGAAATAGAAGCGTCAAGGAAGATTTTTTGGGGGGATTGATAACATAATGATTCAGCGCCCATGCTAGAATGGCGATGACGGCAATCCCGATCATAATGTGATATCGGTAATACATCACAATGTGACCGGCTTTTTCTTTAAACGTCATTTTTTTAAACGCTGCTTTTTCCTTTTCTTTTTCATATTTTAACAAAACCTGACACCGCCCTCTCAAGTTTATGCGACTCCACGATACAGTATAGTTTACCAGTATAGTTTACTGTATACGCCGGCGGATTGCAAGAGATAAAGTTGAAAAAAATTGTAAACAAACCATGAAATTGACAGGATGAGA
>JAHZBS010000095.1 GCA_019423265.1 Clostridiales bacterium | reverse complement strand
CGCCCTATGCGCGTCCATGGTGAAGCATAAAAATATGCAAGCCTATTTTTATGCTTCGCCATTTCCGCACGCACGGCTCATGGCTTTCGTGTATATTGTACCACAGTGTTGGGAAAAAAACTAGCGGTATATTTGCGGGGCGGGTGCGGGGAAAATAAAGGTTGCAACGGTTTGCAAAAAATGGTATAATAATCGGGTTTATAGGAAATCATCCCGCTGTCGCGGAGATTCTCAGGGTGTAATGTTTGGAGGAGCGATTTTGGCAGGTAACAACCAAAAAGAAATTGAAAAGAGGCGGACGTTTGCGATTATCTCGCATCCCGATGCGGGGAAGACGACGCTGACGGAAAAATTGTTATTGTACGGCGGAGCCATCGCGCTGGCTGGCTCTGTTAAAGGGAAGAAGACGGCGAAACACGCGGTTTCCGACTGGATGGAGATTGAAAAGCAGAGGGGAATCTCCGTAACTTCGTCGGTTATGCAGTTTCAATATGACGGATACTGCATCAACATTTTGGATACACCGGGCCACCAGGATTTCTCGGAGGATACGTATCGGACGCTGATGGCGGCGGATTCTGCTGTGATGGTCATTGACGCATCCAAAGGCGTGGAGGCGCAGACGAGAAAGCTGTTCAAGGTCTGTATGCTGCGGCATATCCCCGTCTTTACCTTTATCAACAAAATGGACCGGGAGGCAAAGGACTCCTTCGATCTGCTAGCTGACATTGAGACGGAGCTGGGCATCGAGACATGTCCCGTCAATTGGCCTATCGGTTCGGGGAAAGAATTTAAAGGCGTTTATGACCGCATTCGCAGGGAGATCATCTCTTTTACGCCTGGCAGCGGCCAGAAAGAGGTTGAGGCCACCAGCGTTGACCTGGCGGATGCAGGCTTGGACGCTTTGATCGGCGCCGATAAACGCGAAAAGCTGGTGGAGGAGATCGAGCTGCTGGATGGCGCCAGCCACGAATTTGACATGGAGTTGGTTCGGGCAGGGCAGCTGTCGCCGGTCTTTTTCGGATCGGCGCTGACCAATTTTGGGGTGGAGCCTTTTTTGAAGGAGTTTCTCCGCATGACCACATCCCCTCTTCCCCGGGAGACGGACAGCGGAACGATCGACCCCTTTAGCCCCTATTTTACGGCCTTTGTGTTTAAAATACAGGCAAACATGAATAAAGCGCACCGCGACCGTGTGGCGTTTATGCGGATCTGCTCCGGTAAATTTGAAAAGGGGATGGACGTCTACCATGTGCAGGAGAACAAACGGATGCGTCTGTCACAGCCGCAACAGCTGATGGCGCAGGACCGATCCATTGTGGATGAGGCCTATGCCGGGGACATTATCAGCGTTTTCGATCCGGGTGTTTTTTCCATCGGGGACACGATCTGTGAAGCAGGGATGGAGCCCTTCGCGTTTCAGGGAATCCCCACCTTTGCGCCGGAGCACTTTGCCAGGCTGAGACAGGTCGATACCCTCAAGCGCAAGCAGTTTATCAAAGGGACGACGCAGATCGCCCAGGAAGGCGCAATTCAGATCTTTCAGGAACCGGGGAAGGGCATGGAAGAAGTCATCGTCGGGGTGGTGGGAGTCCTACAGTTCGATGTGTTGGAGTATCGCCTCAACAACGAATACAATATTGACATCCGTTTGGAGGGACTGCCGTACCAATATATCCGATGGATCGAAAATGAAGAGATCGACCTGTCGTCTCTCCAGCTGACATCCGATACGAAAATCATTCAGGACCTGAAGGGAAATCATTTGCTACTTTTTACAAACGAATGGAATATCACATGGGCTGTGGATCACAATTCGAAATTGCGGTTGTCTGAGTTTGGACGATAACGTGTGAAGGCTATTTGTGTCGGAGCGTCACAAATAGCTCTCTTGGCAGAAGTTGCCTCTATCGCTATAACGCTCCGGAAGGGAGATTTTTATGAGACATGTGCGGCAGCTGGCGGCAGGGATGCTCATGGTTTGGATGCTCTGTATCCTGTCCTCCTGTCAGCTCAAAAGTCAAGAGGAACTGTTCGACCAGTATTTGACAGAGATTTTTGAGGAATCCGTTGTATCGGATAGTATCACGCTGCATTTCACGCTAAAAGACCCGGAGTCGTATGGCATCGACAGGATTGAGCCGACATTGGGTTCCGTCATGCCGGATGCGAATGGAGGGGAATCGGCATCGGAATCGCTAAAGATTCTAAAGAAATTTAAATATTCGCAGCTCACAGAGGAGCAGAAATTGTCCTACCGCATATTGGAGGACTATTTGACGGTGGAACAGATGGCGGAGGGGATGGATTACTATGCCGAGATTTGCAGTCCGGAACAGGGAATCCAGGCCCAACTTCCCGTCCTGCTAGCAGAGTACAAATTCTACGTGGAGGAGGATATTCAAGATTATATATCGCTGCTCCATGATACAAGACGCTATTTCCAGGAGATCATTGCCTTTGAGCAGGAGAAATCAGAGCAGGGACTCTTCATGGCCGATTTTTCTCTCGATGACGTGATCCAGGGATGCCAGGATTTTGTAAACGCTGGGGAGGACAACGTACTTTTGGCAACGTTCAGGGAACGCCTGGACGCCTTCGACGGACTGTCCAGTGAACAGAAAGCGGCCTATGAGGAACAGAACGCGGAGGCTGTGGCTGTGGTTGTCTCCACCTATGAGACTTTCATGGAAGAGATGGAGAAGTTGAGAGGAACCGGCGTCAACAGCGGGGGACTCTGTAACTTTGACGAGGGACAGACGTACTATGAGTATTTAGTCGCCAGCGGAACCGGGTCGTCCAAAAGCGTGAAGGAAATCGCCAATGCCTTGCAGCAGCGGCTTTTTGCAGAGTATCAGACGGTGTACGAGTATTTACAGATGGATGAGAGCGTCTACGACTTATTTGATGATCCGCCCTACGATACGGACGATCCGGTTACGATGTTGGAAGAATTGAAGGAGCGGATTGTCGAGGATTTTCCTGCAATTCCGGAAGTCCACTACGAAGTTAAGGAAGTAGCAGAGTCGCTGCAGGGGAGCACAAGTCCAGCTTTTTATTTGATACCGGCCATCGATAATGCGGCGGAGAATGTGATTTATATCAACCCTTCGGAAGAATATGCGCATATGGATCTCTTTCCCACCATCGCCCACGAGGGCTACCCGGGGCATCTGTATCAGAATGTGTACTATAATTCCACCAATCCCCCTCTCTTTCGCCACTTGTTAAGCTTTCTTGGCTATTCAGAGGGATGGGCCAACTATGTGGAAGGGTTGTCCTATGGGTATTTCGGCTTTGAAAACGAGGCATTGGTTGAGGTCTTAAAGTGCAATAGCTATATCAATATTCAGCTTTCAGCCCTCATTGACATCGGCATTCATTATTACGGATGGGATCTGGAGGGGCTACAAGATTTTCTCTCTCAATTTGGGATTGAAGATGAAGAGGCTGTCCGCGATACCTTCGAGTATGTCGTCGGCAATCCGTCGGCGTATTTGAGCTATGCGGTAGGCGGTATGGAGATCTTGGAGCTTCGGGAAAATGCAGAGAATGAGCTGGGAGAGTCCTTTTCCCTTAAGGATTTCCATAAAGCAGTCTTAGACGCGGGACCCGCTCCCTTTAGCATTGTGGAGGAGTTTGTAGACGCCTATATCGAGGAGGCGGCTGCCCTGATAGAGTGAAAGATTGGGGAAAGACTCGGCTGTATGCGCGCGTACCTGCTTTCGGTATGCGATATGCCATATCACGGATTTAGAGTTTAGGCAAACCGCTATGCGACAGATCCAGTCAGATGTTGCATAGCGGTTTTGTTTACTCCAAGCGATGGCCAAATAAATTAATAAGAACTAAAATAGATATAAATATATCAAAAAGTAAGAATAGCTTGCATTAAGAAAATATTAGAGTAAAATAAGATTATGGAATAAAAGGAGGTGCTTTTGTGAAATATAATTTCCAATCTTCTATTATTTACGATACTATATTTTATACCATTATATACTTTTGTCGAGATGCTGTCGAAGAATTGCGCAAACTTGATACAAATGACGTTAACGAATATTATGATGCATACAATGAGTTTTGTGCTACTAGAAATAAAATATTTCCAGATGAGGATTTGTTCCCTTTCTTTTTTTTTCAATGGAAAAAGGCCGTGTGTCATGACTGAATTGTTTAGTTTTTTTAAGTATAGCTGTACATATGAGGAATATCGCTCTAAAATTGTTGACAAATCCTTTTTTAAAAGATATGTTCTAACGTATTATTTTGAGCCGCTGATTAGTAATGAAAAATTACAGTCGCTTTTAAATAACGAGTATGAGACAACTATTTATTGTAGTCTCTTACTTAATTCTGTCCATCATTTTAGTGCGGATTCTGTCCATGCCTTCTCGAGCTTACTTACTCATTTTGATGATCTTGTAATTAGCCTGGTCGTCTATCTCGATGAGACATTTGCGGCGATGAAACGATTCCATAAAGAGAAGAATACCCGCGAAATAATCAGTAATTTTTTGCGCAATGAAGAGCAGCTTAATATATTTAAAAAGATTAAACTTATTGACCGAAATGTTACGATTGCAGATCAGTCGTTTGGCATTTGTTATATTGCTCCGTATGTTTCTTTAGTAGGTTCTCACAATCGTAAGTATACGTTTATTAATGGCTATCTTCGAATGCAACATCTTGAAATTTTGCCATATACCTTTAAAAAGCCAATACCTGTTGAGATTATGAGGTTTCTAGGAGAAGAGCATGTGGAGAATATATTGTATTCTTTGCAAAAAATGGATAAGACAGCATCACAATTGTCACGAGAGCTATATCTATCCAGGAGTAGTATGAGCCGTCTTTTACAAAGATTAGAAGATGGACTCATACTATCCTCATATACGCGGGGCATTGCACGATATTTTCATATCAACTATGCTTACATAAAAGAAGCAAAACCCAAAATTATAAAATATTTAGACGAGTTACTTTACAGTGATGAATAGATATTTTGCGTTGATAAAGGTAAAGAGTGTATAATAAATTATATTGATTAATTACTTGATAGACCGCTCTTCAATACAGCGATGTAACAGCGTCTCCACCGATTCACGGTAGCGCAAAAACGCAGTAAGCTTGTCTTCTCCACAAGAGGATAGCTGTTCTTTTACAGCATCCTCTTGATTTTTAATCTCCTGATACATGCGTCTTATGGATGCGTCTTTAATATTCATGATCATATTTGGATAAATTTCATTATAGATGTTAATTACCGGAATGCCGCACGCCTGTGCAAAATTTGATACTCGAAATTTTGCCGTATATGTATAGCTAATTACTTTATAAAAAATGTTTTCTGATATCAGCTCCATCAAACATTCTGGGTAGCTGCTCTGCACCGGAATTAAAGAAATGTCATCATATACAGAAGATAATTTGACTTCTTTTAAATTCTTTGCCCAATTTTGATACATTATATATCCGTATAGGTGAATATATGGATATTCCTTTTTTAGCTCATTAATCACTTCTGAGGCTGTGAGATAGAAAATATTGTGTAAGCGCAGCTCATAGTTGGCATAGACTACAAAATTCTTTGTACCCTCTTTAATCATTTGAAGCATATGCTTCCACAAATGCTTTTTCACATTGACATTGTTTGCTTTTGCGTTAGAGTATGCAAAAAGCAAAACATTTTTACCTGTTTCCAGATTGATTTCTGTCATAGCAAGGCCCTCCATATGATTTATAATAAATATTATAAAAGAATTTAGGAAAATGTCTATGATATATAGATGCAGAAAGTGTACAAGATTTGGGAGGATTCCAATGCGGAAGATTTTTTTATAAATACGCAATTCGGAGCTAATATTCGGATAGGCCGTTCCGCAGCCGCACAAAAAAGTCGAAATAATTGTCTAAATATTGAGCAATTTGGATCGAAGCCTTTAAGAAGGAGATTGCAGTGGATAAAGAAATAAGCTATGAAATTAATAAGCGGCCGATTTTTAACGACCCTGGCGATACATACAAGAAAAAATGGAATAAAAATAGCGAGTTGATCAGAATCAGTCAACTCGCTAGTGTCATGTTCGCCTGCCGAGCGGTATGCCGGAGAGGGTTTAGATGCGAATGATTCCCAGGGCGTTGAGGATTGAGCTGATGAGAATCGCCACAATACAGACCGGCGCCACATATTTGATGATGACCACAAACATGGATTCCCGCTTGAAAGGACCTGAAATTTTCACCTCATCGGAGATGGTTTTCGTTTTGATGACAAACCCTATGAAAATGGAGGTCAGCAGTGCGACGACGGGCATGATGACGCTGTTGCTCAGGAAATCAAACATGTCGAGGATGGACATTCCCATGAACTGCACGCATTTCCATGGACCAAATCCGAGGGAGGAGGGAATGCCGATGGCGATGGCGCCCAGCGCCACCACAATACAAGTCGTGCTGCGTTTCCAGTGCAATTTGTCCTGGACGATGGAGACCACGGTCTCCATCAGGGAGATGGCGGAGGTCAGCGCGGCAAAGAAGACAAGCAGGAAGAATACGCCGCCGATGACAGCGCCGAGCTTCATGCTGTTAAACACCTCGGGGAGGATGATGAACATGAGGCTGGGCCCCGATTTCAACACCGATTCATCCCCACCGGAAAAGATAAAGACAGCGGGGACAATCATAAGCCCTGCGACGATGGCGATCCCTGTGTCAAAGAGCTCAATCTGTTTGACACAGGATTCCAGATTCACATCCTTTTTCATATACGAGCCATAGGTGATCATGATTCCCATAGCCAGGGACATGGAGTAGAAGAGCTGACCCAAGGCCCCGAGGACAGTGTTGACAGAAAATTTGCTAAAGTCCGGCTTAAAATAATAGGCCACACCTTCCAGTGCGCCGGGACGGGTCACGACGAATCCGGCGATGAAGATGGACAGGATCACGAGCACCGGCATCAGGACTTTGCTGGCCTTCTCGACGCCCTTTTCCACGCCAAACAGGACGATGATCGCCGTTATAGCGATAAACAGACAGAGCCAAAATATAGGCTGTCCCGTCTGGCCGATAAAAGACCCAAAATACTGGCCGCCCGCTGTCGCGGCGCCGCCGCCGGATACAAAGACCGAAAAGTATTTGATGACCCATCCGCCGATGACACAGTAGTAGGGAAAGATGATCATGGGTACGATGGAAGTCAAGTATCCAAGAAATGACCATTTGCTATTCAGAGCCTTAAAGGCGCCGATGGCAGACAATCCGGTCTTGCGGCCGATGGCGATCTCCCCGATCATCAAAGCGAAACCAAAGGTCACGGCCAAAAGTATATAGACTAACAAAAAAATGCCGCCGCCATATTTTGCAGCCAGATAAGGAAACCGCCAAATATTTCCAAGCCCCACGGCGGATCCGGCAGCGGCCAGGACAAAACCAATTTTACCTGAGAAATTACTGCGCTCTTTTCCCATTGAGAGAACCCCCTGTTATAGTATTGACAACAATCCGATTATGCCATAAAATACCGAAAGATTCAATATATTTTTGTAAAAAGATAGCAAGAAAAAATCTCGACAAGGCTGGCATAGGAAAATTTTAGGAAAGACTAGCGTATCTGCGGAATTCATGCTATAATACAGACAATGTGGTTAAGCTGAAGAGAAAGGATCGGACACGATGGTAATTGTTTTGGTTATCGACCGGTATGATCAGTTGAACAATGGAACGACCATGACGGCGTACCGCTTTGCGAAGATGCTAGAAAAACGGGGACATGAGGTGCGCGTCGTCGCGGCAGGCGACCCGTCGGTGAATCCATTCGCGGTTCGGGAGCTCAAATCTCCTGTTTCGCCTATCGCCCACAGCCAGGGCTTCCTATTTGCGAAGCCTGACAAAGCGGTATTTAAAAAGGCATTTGCCGGGGCGGACCTGGTGCATTTTTTGTTGCCCCTGCCCTTTGAGAAGAGTGCGTATAAATATCTTCGCCAGATGGACATCCCCATGTCGGCGGCATTTCATTTGCAGCCTGAGAATATTACATTTATCACGCACACCGATTGGTGCCCTGCCCTGGCCAAGGGAATCTATAAATTCTTTAATTGGTATTTTTATCAGTATTTTACCCATATTCACTGTCCGTCGCAGTTTATAGCCGATCAGCTGAAGATAAACGGATACGCCGCAAAGACTCACGTCATATCCAATGGCGTCGATGATGATTTTGTGCCGGCTACAGTGTGCCAGGAACGCCAGGATGGACTTTTTCACATTTTGATGATCGGCCGTCTTTCACCTGAGAAGCGGCAGAATGTCCTGATCGACGCCATCCGTCACTCCAAGTTTGCGGACAAGATTCAGCTGCATCTCGCGGGAAACGGCCCTTGTAAGAAAAAATTGATGGAACAGGGCAAAGGGCTGAAACATCAGCCAACGTTTGGGTTCTACTCCAAGGATGAGCTGATAAAGCTGATTCACGCCTGTGACCTCTATGTCCATGCGTCTGTAATCGAGATTGAGGCTATATCCTGTATGGAAGCGTTTTCCTGCGGGCTGGTTCCCGTCATATGCGATTCGGACCGCTCCGCGACCCCGCAGTTCGCAATTGATGATAGAAGTCTCTTCAGACCGGATGACAGCAAAGATCTGGCGCAGAAGATCGACTATTGGATCACGCACCCTATGGAGAGGGAGAGAATGTCTAAAGAATATGCAAGTCAGGGGAACCGGTACCGGGTCGAGCAGTCTATATTAGAGGCGGAAAAGATGTTTCAGGAGGTCATAACAGAGCACGAGGCAGCCAAGGTGAAGCAATAGGGGATGTAAGAAGGGGAGCTTTATGAGGATAGTGCTGGTGACAGACCGGTGGATGAAGCGG
>JAHZBS010000094.1:2226-8878 GCA_019423265.1 Clostridiales bacterium | reverse complement strand
TGTATATATTATCCTTTCCATCGGGAAAATCTTTTGTAGGCGGCTCTCTGAGCGGGAAATCTGAGGGGCTTATGTACTCTTTGACCGTGGAATACAGCGCGGGACGGTGCAGAAGGACTGCCAGCACAAGCTTCTGCGCCTTTACAAGCCCTACGTCCTCCTTTTCCTGCCGCCTGTCCGCATTCACAGGCGCCCTGCGCTCCAGAAGGCCGCTCATCCTCTGGATCTCATCCACTTCCCTCTTGAGCGATTGCTCATCGACCTGCATTTTCTGCGCCACGTCCCGGATGTGAAGCTCTCGCTCCAGAGGATTCGAGATCTCGGACAACTTCTGTGCAAGGGCTTTCAAGGTTTTGACCTTGCCCTCCACCGTGTCAGCCCCTGTCCGGCTGTTCAAGACCAGCATCTCGAAGTCGATGGGATCCAGCGCTTCCTGGATCAGCGTCTCAAATTCTTCCCGGCTCTTATTTTTTATAAACTCGTCCGGGTCTTTGTACCCGGGTATGCGGAGAACCTTGACATACAAGCCCGCATCCTCCAGAATGGGGATCGCCCTCTGCGCCGCCTTCGTCCCCGCCTGATCGCTGTCATAGATGAGAACCACATCCGACACATATTTTTTCATCAGGAGCGCCTGCTCCCTGGTCAATGCCGTCCCGAGGGACGCAACAGCGTTATCGAATCCCGCCTGATGGAGGGACAGGACATCCATATACCCCTCGACGACAAGGATCTTTCCCCGTCGGCTCTTCTTGGCAATCTGCATCCCGTAGAGATTCTTCCGCTTATTGAAGATCTCCGTCTCCGGCGAATTCAGGTACTTCGGCTCGCCGCTTCCCATCACACGCCCGCCAAAGGCGATCGCTCTCCCCTGGGCATCAAAAATGGGAAACATCAGCCGGTTAAAAAAACGGTCATACACCTTCTCGCCGTCGCCATTAATCAGCCCCGCTCCCCGGATCTCGTCGATGCCATAGCCTTTGCCCTGCAGGTACCGGTAGAGCCCGTCTCTGCTTATGGGCGCATAGCCCAGGCCGAAGCGCCTTCGAAATTCCTCTGTGACCTTCCGCGAATCCAGATATCCCAGAGCGTGCTTGCCATGCTCTGTCCGCGTCAGCTGATAATAAAAATACCGCGCCGCCTCCGTCGTGATCTCCAACAGCCGGTTCCTCCGCAGCAGCCGCTTTTTCTCCTGGGGGGAAAGTTCCGCCTCCGGCAGATCGATATGAGCACGGTCCGCCAGCGCCTTGACCGCCTCCACGAAATTCATGTTGTCAATCTGCATGAGAAACGTATAGACATTGCCCCCCGCGCCGCAGCCAAAGCAATGGTAATACTGCTCCTGCGCGTTGACGGAAAAGGAGGGCGTCTTCTCATTGTGAAATGGACATACGCCAAAGTAATTATGTCCCTTTCTCGTCAAGGTCACATACTCGGAAATCACGCCGACGATATCGTTTCGCTCCCGAATCTCCTGTATCAGCTCTTCCGGATAATACACCTTGACGCCCCCTCTCCCATTCGGCACCTTCAATACTGGTATCCTTGTATCTTATTCGACAAATAGAGCGAAATTCCTTTTTTCCAAGAAAATTTTCAAAAAATATCCCAGCCCTTCGGCACAAAGAGCTGTTCATACAGCCGAATGGCGTAGGTATCCGACATCCCGGCAATATAGTCGCATATGACAGTCTCCTTTTCCTCGTTACCGATTCGCGCGGCATATTCTTCCGGCATTCGACAGGGATCCTCCATGAATTTTCTGTACAGCTGTTCGATCATGACCTCCGCCTTTTTTTCTTCCTTTTTCGCTTCCGACCCG
Source organism: Clostridiales bacterium (assembly GCA_019423265.1). The sequence goes on along the minus strand of JAHZBS010000094.1, from coordinate 7,056 downwards.
ATGTAGACGCTGCAAAACATATACTCCCGAACCGCCATCATGGCATCCATCAATCTGGGTGACATCAGGATGTCGTCCTGATTCAGACTGCTTGAGATAACGTCCCGGATCATGGTATTAATCCGCTCTTTAAAACTATGCCCCAACACGTCCAAATATTCACTGGGCAGATCTTCTTCTGCGATCACATGTCCCCGGAGAGCATCGTCGATATCGTGATTGATATAGGCGATCTTGTCCGCAAGCCTTACGACGCGCCCTTCCAGTGTCGCCGGAGTTCGCTGCATAGAGTGGTTCACGATCCCGTCGCGGACTTCCCACGTGAGATTTAGCCCTCTCCCCTTTTTCTCTAGCACTTCCACCGTCCGTATTCCCTGCTCATAATGGGTGAACCCTTTGGCGGACAACCGGTTCAAAACCCGCTCCCCGCTGTGGCCAAAAGGCGTATGCCCGAGATCGTGCCCGAGGGCGATTGCCTCGACCAAATCTTCATTCAGCCGAAGGGCGCGCCCTATGGTCCTGGCAATCTGCGAAACTTCCAGCGTGTGCGTCAACCGGGTTCGGTAGTGATCTCCCTCCGGCTTAATAAAAACCTGCGTCTTGTCCTTCATCCTTCGAAACGCTTTACAGTGCAATATGCGGTCGCGATCCCGCTGATAGACCGTCCGAATCTCACAGGGTTCCTCCATCCGATCCCTGCCACGGCTTTCGGCGCTTTTCGCCGCATAGGGGGATAAGATTCTCTCCTCCAGTTCTTCCTGCTGTTCCCGCAGTGATTCCATTATGTGACCTCCTTTTTGATCCGTTCCCAAAACTCCTCTCTTGAAACTGCTTCCATGGGCCTGTATAGATCGGGCGAAGCCTTTGGCTCAAACCGGCAGACCCCTTTATATTCACAATAATCACAGGCGGTTTGCTCTCTGTTGGATTGCATCAGAGGACGCGCCTCTATATTTCCACCGGCAATGGATTCGCCCATGGTCTTTAGCTTTCTCCGAACAAATTTCTCCAGGATATGGAATTCCTCTCGGCTTGCCACCGGTGAATCTTTATAAAAACTTCCATCCGCTTTCAGGCGCACCGGAAGAATTGTGGAAGATCCGGCCATCTCCCCATCCATCTTCCGGGCAAGCGCGGGGTCTTCCAACAGGAGTCCCTCCAGGCGCCCTGTTTTTAGGATCGCGTCCGCCAGCTCCTGCGGCGTTTTGATCTCCTGTCCTTTTACATACTCCGGTGTTAGGTGGAAATAAAATATGCCCGCCGGAACCGCTTCCCTGCCGGTGCTCTGCTCTACGGCTTCCTGGGCCGCTTCCAGGTAGACTGGCAGCTGGAGTCCGATTCCCGCGTAAATATCCGACTCCGAAAACTTGGTATTCCCAGATTTATAATCGACCACGCGGACATAGCATTTCTCTTCCTCCTGCAAAATATCCACTCTGTCGATCTTTCCCTGTAGCTTCAGCGTCTCCCCCGTATCCAGCGGAATCTCCACAGGCCGCGCGCTCCTCCCGCTCCCCGCGCCAAAGGTCCACTCGAAGAACTTGGGCTGGAATTCACCCGCCTTCAACTGTTCCTGCATAATATGGACCGCCCGCTGGGCCGTGTACTTGAGCTTGCTCCAATAATACCGGTACCGGCTGCTGCTCTGGTAGGCTCCGTATTCCTCTTCGCGCTTAGCGATCAGTTCCTCTACCATGTCCGCCGAAGATTCCTGACTCGCTCCCTGCTCCCACAGTTTGGCGAACCACTCCCCCGCCTCCTCCAGAATTTCATGGAGTACATTTCCGTCATCCAGCGGCCGAACTTGCAGAACCAGCCTTTCCTTGAGCGATAATCCGTAGCGCAGGTAGTAGGAGAAGGGACAGCGCGCGTACCGTTCCATCTGCGTGATGCTGAACAGCCGGTTATCCATATCCAATAGCGCCCGCATCTCCTCCTGTCCGAGATGCTCCTGCGGCGTCTTCTCCTGCGGGGCGCAGCTAAGCTTTCGGATCCGTTCCCGGAATCCATGCCGCCGGTACCACCGCCGCGCCGCCGCGCCCTTGCCATTCTGAATCATCCACTCCCCCTCCGCCAAATATGGCTCGGGCAATGTCACGCCGGATAACGCTTCCCCTCCGCTGGCCACCCCGTGTGGAAAAATCTTTCCGATCCGTGTCCACAGAGCGGAGGGTCTTCTGCTCTTTCCCGCTGAATCACTCTGTCCATAGCTTATGTATAGCCGGTCTGTGGGCTTCGCCATCAACGTGTACAGGAGAAACTGCTGCTCGAAGATTCTGTCTTGCATAATGGGAACCATCTCTATCATATGCTCCGCCTGCGCTCTTTCTTCCTGTGTCAGCAACCCATTTTCTTCCTGCGCTTTCGGAAAATTCGTGTCAGTAAAGCCCATGATAAAAAGAACCTTCACATCGGGAAATCGGGACCGGCTTACATCCCCTACTAATAGTTGGTCAAGCGTCGGCGGGAGTAGACCGATATGACACTGTGAAAAGCCAACCTCCAAAAGATTGGCAAATTCGGTGGTCGGCACTGCCCGATCCCCCAGCACTGCGTCAAGAGTCTGTAAGATCTTCTGAAACTGCTCGTAGATCTGCCGGTATTCCATTTCCTTCAAAAAAGCGCCATTTTCATGGAACCGGTCGGCCTGCTCTTCCAATATTGTCTCCATGGAGAGAGCTTCCATAAACGACCGAAGTTTCTGCACTCGCTCCCCCACCGTCTGTCCGGCGCCCCGCATTCCCTCGACAAACGAAATGAAGGCGTTCAGAAAATGGTTTTCCCCATCCTCCGTCTCTAACAGCGCGCTTAACTCTGTCTTATATTTCGGCCATCCCCTCCACCCCTGGGCGAGGGCACAATTTTCCAGGTAGTCAACCTCCTGTGGGGACAGCGGCGTCATGCCCGTCTTGAAAAACCCAAATACGGTCTCGTAGGAGAAGCCTGTGTTCACCATGCCAAACAGGAACTGTAGCATCTGAATAAACGGATTGGCCTGCGTATCCGCCTTGGTATCGATGAAGGCGGGAATCCCATACTGTTCGAATCTCCGCGATACAAGATGCCGGCAGCCCTCCAAGTCTCCCGCCACTACGCTGATATCCCCGTAGGAATACCCCTCCTCCCTCACCAGATGCAGGATCTGCCGGCAGATCCAATCCGCCTCATCCCCGTCTGTGGCGGCCTGATAGAGGGCAATACAATCCGCAGGTTCTGGCCATGGCGTGGGCGGAATTCTGAAAAGTTGCCCGGCCAAATGCCGGATGGGATCTGTCTCATCCCGGCTGCACCACTGGATTCGATATGGAATATGGGCGGTCCGCAATAGTTCCTCATGCTTTAAGTAGGTTTTTAGGGTTTCAAAGAATAGCCCACTGTCAAGGTCACGCCAGGACATACCGGGCGTCAGTCCCATATATTCCCTCCTGGACATGGTCAGCGCCATCCACACCTCATCCACTTTTCTGAGAAGGGCGGCGATCACTGCATATTGCTGCGGCGTGAATCCGTAGAAATCATCAAAATATATGGACGCATGTTCCAAAAATTCCGATCGATCAATCCGCTCCGCCAAAAAGTCAAGTATTTTTTCAGAGGCTGCCGTGTGCGTTTCCGTGTACGAGACAAACTGTTCCCAGATGGTGATAAAATCACCCAGCTTGTGATACAATGCGCTGTCCGGACTCAGGCCTCCGCGCACCGCTTCCAAGTCCTCCGCCTGGATTCGATATTGGATCATCTCTGTGGTCATGATCTTTAACTGCCCGATAAAGCCTTTTTGCCGGATACTGTTCTGGTAGTAGGACAGCTGTTCTTGACAATCCATGGCCAGTTTGTAGAGAACCATGCTCTTGCCAACGTCATCCAAGGTTTCGCACGGCGGCCCTCCCGTCTCCTGGAACACCCGATGTGCCAAGCGGTTGAAACTCAGGATTTCAACATTGAAAATCCCGTGCCGGGGATGCTTGTCCAGCAGCTGCCTCTGCACCTGCAGCGTTGCCTGCTCCGGCACGATGTAAATCAATTTGCGGTCTGGATCTTCCATGGAACGCGCGATGATCTCTTCCTGTATAGCATAAGTCTTTCCACTTCTCGCCTCTCCGGCCACAAATCGAAATCGCATACGTCGGCTCCTTGTCCATGATATCGCTTCGCAGGTTGCGCCGCGCCGGCGCCGTTAACACCCGCTATCGCGATTATTATATCACGATGTCTTGCTCTTGTCATCTTTTTTCCCGGCCCTCGGCATATTTTCCCAGGCGCGGCAATATATATACACTATAATACATTCCTTTGAACAGGAGGGTTCTCCCATGTCTGTGCGCATCGTATCTCTCAAGCTGAACCAGATTATCTACGCCGCACTGTTAGCGCTGGCCGGTATCGCGCTGCTTCTGGTTCTGATTTTCTTTTTAACAGGTCGGAATAAGGGCTCCGACGGTGCTGAGATCTATTACCCTGGCGTATACACTACATCTGTCTCCTTCGGATCCCAGGCACTTACCGTGGAAATGGTCATGGATAGTCATGGCATTCAATCCATCGAGTATGCGATTCCGGAAAGCATCTCATCTGTCTACCCTCTGGTAGAGCCCACTTGCAGCTCCATAGGAAAGCAATTGGAAGCGGGGACAGATCTTCAGGCAGTCACAATCACTAGCGAATCGCAAGATACCGCCTCCTACCTTCTGCGCGCAATTGAGCTCACGATGGAAAAAGCAAAACGGTGATGAGGAAGCTCCCGCTTCTTCACCACCGTTTTTTTATGCAATTGAATAGCGAAGGCGGTACAAAACCGTCTTGTCCAGACAATCTCATACCGCCGTCTTA
>JAHZBS010000094.1:0-2126 GCA_019423265.1 Clostridiales bacterium | reverse complement strand
ATAGCGAAGGCGGTACAAAACCGTCTTGTCCAGACAATCTCATACCGCCGTCTTATTGATTCCGACTTACATCATGCCCATTCCAGCGCCCGGTCCACCTGCCGCCGGCGCGGGAGCTTCCGGCTCCGGCTTATCCGCTACGACGGATTCCGTCGTCAGCAGAGTGGACGCTACAGACGTAGCATTCTGCAACGCCGTGCGGGTTACCTTCACAGGGTCGATGATTCCAATGTCAACCATGTTGACATACTCCTCTGTCAATGCGTTGAAGCCGGTGCCAGCTGGGGACTCCAGCAGCTTGTTCACAACGACGGAGCCTTCCAGACCTGCGTTGGACGCAATCTGGCGCACAGGAGCTTCCAGCGACTTCACAATGATCATAGCGCCAGTCTTTTCATCTCCGGTCAGCGTCTCGGCCAGATCCTTCGTAGCTTTGATCGCGTGGATATATGCGCTTCCGCCGCCGCAAACGATGCCCTCTTCAACTGCGGCGCGGGTTGCCGCCAGAGCGTCTTCCATGCGGAGCTTCTTCTCCTTCATCTCTGTCTCGGTAGCAGCGCCGACACGGATAACCGCTACGCCGCCAGCCATCTTCGCCAGTCTTTCCTGCAACTTCTCACGGTCGAAGTCCGATGTGGTCTCCTCAATCTGCATTCTGATCTGCTCGATGCGGGCTGCGATCTGATCTTTGTCGCCAGCGCCGTCAACGATAACCGTATTTTCCTTCTGAACCTTAACGGATTTCGCCTGTCCAAGCATACTCATGGACGCTTCCTTCAGATCCAGTCCAACTTCCTCAGAGATAACAGTACCGCCAGTCAGGATTGCGATGTCTTCCAGCATAGCCTTTCTTCTGTCGCCAAATCCGGGAGCCTTGACCGCAACGCAGTTAAAGGTTCCGCGAAGCTTATTGACAACCAGCGTGGCAAGGGCCTCTCCCTCAACATCCTCCGCGATGATCAGCAGGCGGGAACCCGTCTGAACGATCTGCTCCAGGAGAGGAAGAATATCCTGAATGTTGGAGATCTTTTTATCGGTGATCAAAATATACGGATTGTCAAGGTTGGCTTCCATCTTATCCATATCGGTTGCCATGTAGGAGGATAGATAGCCTCTGTCGAACTGCATACCTTCTACAAGATCCAATTCTGTATTCATGGTCTTGGACTCTTCCACTGTGATAACGCCGTCATTGGATACTTTCTCCATGGCGTCTGCGATCATCGTTCCAACTTCCTCATCCCCAGCGGAAATCGACGCAACCTGTGCAATGTGCTCTTTCGAGCTGACGGGAATTCCGATCTCCTTGATAGCTTCCACAGCGCTCTCCGTAGCCTTGCGCATCCCTTTGCGCAGGATAATGGCGTTTGCGCCGGCGGCAATGTTCTTTGATCCCTCGTGGATCATGGCCTGTGCCAACACGGTAGCTGTCGTGGTTCCATCGCCGGCGACATCGTTAGTCTTTGTGGCGACTTCTTTAACCAGCTGCGCACCCATATTTTCAAAGGGATCGTCCAACTCGATTTCCTTTGCGATGGTCACGCCGTCGTTGGTGATCAGGGGCGTTCCGAATTTTTTGTCCAATACGACATTGCGCCCCTTGGGTCCCAATGTCACTTTCACTGTATCCGCTAGCTGATTGACACCTTTCTCAAGAGCAGCTCTTGCTTCCGCACCAAATTTAATTTCCTTAGCCATGACTTGATTTCCTCCTTGATTTCTCGATTAGTCTTCTACAATTGCCAGGATATCGCTCTGTTTCAGGATGATATACTCTTCGCCGTCAAGCTTCACTTCTGTTCCGGAATACTTGGAATAGATAACCTTCTGTCCCACTTTAACTTCCATCTTGATTTCTTTTCCATCGACGACTCCGCCGGGACCCACGGCGATGATCTCCGCTTCCTGCGGTTTCTCCTTCGCGTTGCCAGCCAGCACGATACCGGACTTCGTCGTCTCGATCGCTTCTAACTGCTTAACAACAACTTTGTCTCCTAAAGGCATTAATTTCATGAAAAAGAACCTCCTTATTTCCTCTATAATAGATTTGGTGCTTCAATCTTGTTAGCACTCACTTGCAACGAGTGCTAATTTCTAAGCTATAGTTTAGTCATTTTAGCTTCAGT
>JAHZBS010000093.1 GCA_019423265.1 Clostridiales bacterium | reverse complement strand
TCTCCAAGGACATATCCCAGTTTTTGTTTTGTATCTGCGTGCCCGCCATGGTGATCGATGCACTGCAACGCCCCTTTTCAAAGGAAATCCTCGGGACGGGCGCGGTGTTGATCGCAACCTGCGTGGGGATCATTGTGGTCTCCTACTGGATCGGCCGGCTCATCGTAAGGTGGGTGCCGGCGTTTCGGGAGGAAAAGCTCGTGTTCCTGTACAGCATGGCGTTTCCTAACTTTGGCTATATGGGCATTCCTGTGGTATCCGCGCTTCTTGGGGAGGAGGGCGCTTTTTATGTGGCTCTCTATGTGCTCCCTCTCTACTTAATCGTCAACTCCTGGGGCGTCTATATATGGGAGCGAGAGGGACAAGCGAAGTCCGTATCGGTCTGGAAGCGGATCCGCAGTACCCTAAATCCGGCGACAGTGGGAACCCTGATCGGCTTTTTGCTCTTTATCTGTTCGATTCAACTGCCGGAGAGCCTGGGGCGAGTTGTGAAGATGACGGGAGACTTGACGACGCCGCTGGCCATGATCTTAGCCGGGCTGTTGTTGGCGCAGGCGGACTTGAGGCAGCTCTTTCGCGCGCCCAAAGTGTATATTCTGAGCGGGATTCGGCTACTGGGACTTCCCTTTCTCTTTATGGGGATCTTATACTTATGCGGCGCGAGGGGAATCCGGCTGAGCATACCGGTCCTGATCACCGCCATGCCCGTAGCCGCCAATCTGGCCATGATGGCCGAAAAATTCGGGCGGGATGCGTACCTGTCCGCCCAGATTGTATTCTTATCGACGCTTTTATCCGTGATCACCATCCCAATTGTCGGCATGGCGCTATAAAAATTCAATGAAGATTTAACACCTGCGTAATTCCCATTTAACACCTTTCGACAAATTTTGCAGTATAATATGGGTAACCATTGTTGAAAGTGAGGGGAAATGGATGGCAAAGCGTGGGAAGTGTACAAGGCCACTGGTTGTACTGTTGGTCATTGAATTGCTGATCTTGGCGGGGGGCGGAATCCTGTACGGATACCTCAAGATTTCTGACACCTCCCTGTCAGAGCTGTTCAATCCAAGTCCGGCGGGAGACGTGATCAGCGCCTTTACGGAAAAAGCACTGACGGCGGAGCAGACGGGACTGAACCGGGAGGAAGATAGGCTGAACCGAAAGGGAGAAAAATATAGAAAGCCTTTGTATCAGGAGATGAAGCGCCTCATGGATTTGTACTGCAATGAGGAGCTGTCCTATGACCAGCTGATCCGCTGCATGAGGAGCTACCGGCTGTTTGCGGAGGCGTCGGGCCAAGCGGACAAATATTTGTCCTACGCCGACAGCATTCAGGCAGGGCGGGAGGCCTACCAGGAGGGAATCGCGTGCGCTGCGATGGAGGACTACGCTGCGGCATTGGACTGCTTTAAACAGGTAGACTCGGAGGATCCCATCTACAGTGAAAAGGCGGAGCAGGAAAAGGAGAAGATGATCCGGAAGCTGATCGAGAATGCACCGGAGAAGGTGAACGAGTACCTCTGTCTGTACAAAATAGACGAGGCGAGGGCGCTTTTGGGGGAACTTCTCGCCGCGGCGCCGGAGGATTCGGCTTTAAACGGGCTCCAACAGACGATCGATGAGTATGAAGCATTTCAGACGGAGCTGGTGGAGTACACAGGGCCGGTGGAACATGTATTTACCCACTGTTTGATCGCATTTCCCGAGCTGTGTTATTCGAGTCCGTCCATGACCAAATCGCTGGACACGGATTGTATCACGCCCCACGAGTTTACGCTCATTTTGGAGAACCTGTACGAGAAGGGCTACATACTGATCGATATCAATCTGCTTCTCGATGAATCCGGAGATCGGGACAGGGTTGCGAAATTGATGCTGCCCAGAGGGAAGAAGCCGCTGATCCTTTCCGTGGACGACGTGGTGTATGACGCCCGAAAGATGCACACGGGGATGGTTGATAAATTGGTCGTGGATGACAGGGGGCGCGTTCTGTCCTACACGAAGACAGCCGGCGGAGACGAGATCTACAGCTATGAAAACGAAGTGTTCCCCATTGTGGATAGTTTTGTCAGAGAACACCCGGACTTTAGTTTCCAGGGAGCGCGGGGCACCCTATGCCTCACGGGATTCCAGGGGATCTTCGGGTACCGGACCCAGACAGGCGCGCCGGAGGGGACCGACAGCGAGGCGGAAAAAGAGGGGGCGCTGCAGGTGGTTGCGGCGCTGAAGGAGGAGGGCTGGAACTTTGCCAGCCATGGGTACGGGCACTATCACATGGATCAGATTCCGTACAGCAAAGCGGAATACGATACGACAAGCTGGCAGGCGGAGGTTGCGTCCCTCGTAGGGCCGACCAAAGTTATGGCGTGGCCCTATGGCGGTCACGTCCGTTCCGGCAAGCTCCATGAATTGCTGTATGACACGGGGTTTCGGATCTTTTGTGGCGTGGGGGCAAAGCCGTATCTGGCGCAGGAGCCGGATGGGCTGGGAATTTTTCAAGACCGGAAGGCGTTGGACGGATATTCCCTTCGCAATCGCCGGGAAATGTACATGTATCTCTTTGACACGGAGGCGGTGTGGGATCCCCTCCGCCCTAGAGAAGTGACGTGGTAATCGGTTAGTCACCTCGTTTCATTCTTAAATACTTTTCACGCAAATACCAAGCCTGTTCGGCATAAGCCGTCATTGTAATTTCTGATCAAGGTAAAAACGGTGCTTGAAAAAATACAGCGGTTGGTATATACTGATCTCATATATTGTTATCTTTCGTCACTGTAGGGTACAGATCAGAAGGAGGAAGAGCAAGTGAAAAGAGAGAGACAGAGCAAACTGCTGGCACTATTTCTCACATTTGCCATGGTACTTTCTCTGGCGCCGGCTCTGGCGTTGGCAGAGGGCGATGGAGAGGCTGTGGCAAAGATCGGAAGCTCGGAATATGAGACGATAATGTCGGCGGTGACGGCGGCTGGCAATGTGGCGACCACCATTCAAGTTGTGGCCTCCACCAATGAAAACGTGGTGATCCCCTCAGGTGCAGACATTACGCTGGAGCTGGCATCCGGCGTCACGCTGGCCAATGACACCTCGGACAATGTGAAAGCGCACACCATACTAAACAATGGAACCCTGACCATCAACGGTTCCGGCACTGTGGACAATGTGAGCCACGGAAAAGGCGCTGTGTATAATACCGTAGGGGCGACAGCCACATTGAACGGCTGTACCTATACCCGTTCGCAGGAAAATGGTCAGAGCGCGGAAGACAATGGCGGAAATTCGTGGTATACCATTAAGAATTTTGGGACGATGACCATCAACGAAGGTGTCACCGTAGAGCAGAACAATGGCCAATACTCTAGCCTGGTGGCGAATGGATGGCAAAATTATTCCAGCGCTGTGAACGGCAGCAGTGAACCTATGCCAACCGCCGAGGCAAAGCTGACCATCAACGGCGGTACATTCAGCGGGGGTCTGAATACCATTAAGAATGACGACTATGCCATTTTAGTCGTCAATGGCGGCAGCTTTGTCAATGTAGCCCAACACGCGCTGATGAACTGGAATGTGGCAACGATCAATGGCGGTACCTTTGAAACCCAGGGCGATAAAGGCAAGGCGGCTGTCTGGTGCGGCTATGACAATGATACATACAATAAGGGGACTTTGACCATTACCGATGGCACGTTTACGGCGGCCAACGGTGCGCCCAGTGTCCAAAAGGGCTATTCAGGCGCCACGGTAAAAGTCACCGGCGGCACCTATTCCAGCGATGTAAGCCCATTTGTCCCGGATGGGTATGAGACGGAGGGCAGCGGTAATACGGTCACGGTAAATAAGGCGACCAGCCAGACGGACGCCCATGTGGCAGAGGTTGACGGTCAGTACTTTAAGACGGTTGAAGCCGCTATCAGCGCGGCCCCAGCCGGCGCCACAGTCAACCTGCTGAAGAACGCGGATGTCAGTTCGGTCATCATCCGCAGGAGCGTTACGCTGGACCTTCAGACCCATACCCTGAATCTTGTGGGAACGGACGGAAAGTTCTTTGGTTTGGCAGTCATTGACGGCACCACAAGGGTTACCAACGGTACTGTCATCGATAAACGCACGGAGGATATCAACACCGGCAGCCGGGTGGCATTTGCGGTTCAAGCAACAGGCGTGCTTTCCACCGACAATGTGACCATCACATCCTATTGCCCTGATAAGAGTACGGACAGCTATAACTACATCTTGCAGGGCAACTACGGAGGTGAAATCATAGTAAACGCCGGTACTGTGATACAGGACAGTCTATTTGGCAGCAATGAGTATGACACCTACGGATGCGTCGGCTTAGCGGTCTTTGGAACGGAGGACGCCATTGGCAGAGCGACGGTTGACGGCGGTAAAATCGCCACGAGAGGCTTCGCTGTCTCCGGAAACGGCACGAGTCACAATACCGAGATCACGATTAAGGGAAATGCCGAGCTGACCTCGGAGAGTCAGGCTATCTATCATCCGCAGCAGGGTACTCTCAATATCGAGAGCGGCACGATTACCGGGGCAACCGGTATTGAGATGCGCGCCGGCACATTGAATGTCACCGGCGGCGTCATCACGGGCACGGGCTCCCCCTCGTCGGTTACGCCCAATGGAAACGGCAGCACCAGCGATGGCGCAGGCATTGCGGTGGCACAGCATACCACCAAACTGCCCATTACGGTCAACATTCAGGGCGGCAGTATCTCCGGGTATACCGCGCTATATGAGAACAATCCCCAGAATAACGATCCGCTTGATATCGATAAGATCCAGATCAATGTGACCGGCGGTGATTTCAGGGCGATTAACGGAGGCACGAATGCGCTGTACAGCGAGGATACCAAGATCAGCGTTTCTGGCGGCACCTTCAGCAGCCAAGTCCCCATAGAATACTGCGCACCCAATTTCACTCCGACAAATCGGCGCGCAGATGGAACCTATACGGTGGAAGAGGCGATAGAAGGACATGAGTTTGGAGAAGAATGGAAATACGATGAGAACGAGCACTACCATCTGTGTACGATCTGCGAGGAGGAGAGGGGGAGCGTCGGAGCCCACACCTTTACGTGGGTAGTGGACAGGGAAGCCACCTGCACAGAAAAGGGCAGCCGGCACGAGGAATGCACCGTGTGCGGCTATAAAAAGGCGGCGGTGGAGCTCCCGGCCGTTCCCCACACCTTCGGCAGCCAATGGGCCAGCGACGATGCCGATCACTGGCATGGATGCGAAGACTGTGATGCCATATCGGATAAGGCGTCCCATACCTTTACATGGGTGGTTGATCAAGAGGCTACCGCAACAGATGCGGGGGCCAAACATGAGGAATGTACCGTGTGCGGCTATAAAAAGGCGGCCATTGAAATCCCGGCGCTGGGGACAGAGACAGAGAATCCCCCGGACAACAATTCTTCGGACCCAAGCGACAATGCCGGATCCGACACGAACGTAAACAACCCGCAGACAGGCGACACAGCCAATTGGATCCTCTGGATTGTCCTGCTTGTCCTTGCTGGCTCCGGCCTCACGGCAACCCTCCTGTATTCAAAAAAGCGGAGTTAGGGCACATACCCTAACTCCATTTTTATGAAAAATCCGCCGGAGGCGGAGCTAATTCAATCTCTTCGGACAGCGCGTCCCACTGGCGCATCCAATCCTCGATCTGCGCTTCCAGAGCCGCTTTTTTTTCCTCTAGATCGCGGAAGGCGCTGGCGCTTGAGTAGAACTCCGGCAGCAACATCTGGCCCTCGATTTCCGCGATGCGCTCCTCCGCCTTCTCGATATCGTCTTCCAGCCGCCGCAGCCGGGTCTTTTTTTTGCGCAGCTCGCTCTGAGACTGTTTTTGCTGGAGGTAGTCCTCTTTATTGGCGGTTGCCGGGGAAGGCGTCTGTCCGGTCGCTGCCTCCGGCTTTGTGAGGTGCTCCATATAGAAGTCGTAATTGCCGAGATAGGTTTGGATTCCCTCCGGAGTTAAGACGAGGATTTTGTCAGCGACGCGGTTGATGAAATAGCGGTCGTGGGAGATGAAGAGCAGCGTCCCCTCATAGCGGCGCAGGTTATCCTCGAGTATTTCCCTGGAAATGATATCCAGATGATTGGTTGGCTCATCCAGCAATAAGAAATTGGACTGGGAGAGCATAATCTTGCACAGCGACACCCGCGCCCTCTCTCCGCCGCTCAGATCACGGATCAGCTTAAATACGTCCTCCCCCCGGAATAAGAAGGAGCCGAGGACGCTGCGAATTTGCCCAAGGGTCATCTGCGGAAAGGCATCGTAAATCTCGTCCAGAATCGTCTTGCCGGGAGATAGATTTTCCTGTTCCTGATCATAATATCCAGGGTATACCTTTACGCCCAGGCGCAGATAGCCACTGTCGGCGGCCGCCTGCCCCATTATGATTCGGAACAAGGTGGTCTTTCCCGTGCCGTTAGCGCCCAGGAGCGCCACTTTTTCGCCCCGCCGGATAGCAAAGTTTAAATTTTGAAAGAGGCGTTTCCCGTCAAAGGCTTTACAGAGACCCTCCACGCTCAGGACCTCTTCTCCGCTGAGAATTTTCGGGGTAAAGGTTAATTTCATGGAGGCGTCCAGAGACACCGGCTTGTCCAAAATCTCCATCTTGTCCAGAATCTTTTCCCGGCTCTGCGCGCGGCGGATGAATTTCTCCATATTAAAGGATCGCAGCTTGGCGATGACTTCCTCCTGGTGCCGAATCTCCGCCTGCTGCGCCTCATATTCTCGGAGAGCCGCTTTCGCCCGCGCCTCTTTTTCCCTGGTATAATAGGAATAGTTGCCATTGTAGGTGGAAGAAATGCCGCGCTCCAGCTCCAAGGTTTTGGTACAGAGCTTATCCAGAAAATAGCGGTCGTGGGATATGATCAGCGCAGCCCCGGGGAAGGATGCGAGAAAGCCCTCCAGCCAGCTTATAGCATCAATGTCCAGATGGTTGGTGGGTTCATCCAACAGCAATAAGTCCGGCTTGGACAGCAGAATTTTGCCAAGGGCAACGCGGGATTTCTGGCCGCCGGACAGGAGAGATACAGGGAGCTGGTATTCGGTTTCGGTAAATCCCAGCCCCTTCAGGACGCCGCGTACACGGCTCTGATACGAGTAGCCATCGGCTTCTTCAAAATCATGGGAGAGGCGCGCATAGGAGTCCAGCAAGGAGGGATCGGCGCAATCCCTCATCTGCTGTTCCATGTCGCGGAGCTGATTTTCCAGCTGCACAACGGGTTCAAACACTTGGAGCAGCTCATCCTGTACAGTATTTGCCGAAGAGATCTCCGCGTTTTGCGGCAGATATCCAATTCGAAGATTCTTTTGCAGGTAAAGCTGGCCTTCATCCGGTGGCATTGCGCCCCGAAGGATGTTAAAGAGCGTTGATTTTCCGGCTCCATTGACGCCGACCAGCGCCATCTTTTCTTTCGCCTCTATATGAAAGGTTACATTGCGCAAAACCTCTGTGGTGACGAAACTTTTTTGAATTCCGTTTGCGGATGCAATCATAATACGATAGACCTCCATTCCATCTTTATGATACCATCATTTTAACGGCTTGAAAAGTGGTAACAGGGAAAAAGTAGAAAAAAACAGGGTATAGTGTGAAAAATAAGCTCGAAAAGCTTATTTTTCACACGGCTATTTGTGCCGGAGCGCCACAAATAGCTCTTATGGCAGAAGAGAAATCGCCTTCGCAAATTTCTCTTCGCCCCGTCGCTGACGCTCCGGAATGGAGATTATAATGATAAAAAGGCTTACAGTTTGCTGCTTGACAAATAAAATTTAGTGTGGTTAAATATTACTCATGCTAATTATTTGCAATGCTAAATAAAGTGGACAATGGAATGGAGGATACGATGAGAGAATGCTGGGATGACACGTCACTGGAATCGCAGCTGATGATGGCGGTCATGCGGTTTCAGAGGACGCAGAGGAAGGCGCCGCTGCATGAGAAATTCAACCGGAGCGAGATCATGTTGATGGGAGCGATACTGCATCTACAGATGGAGTCGGAGGAGCCGGTGACGGTGTCGAGGTTGAGTCAGAAGCTTCGCGTGACGGCCCCCACCGTCACAAAGCTGCTGAGCTCCATGGAGGAAAAAGGAATTGTGGAGAGGACCGTCAGCCGGCAAGACCGGAGGAAGATCATCGTAAGTTTCACAGAGGCAGGACTTGAGATGGGAAAGAAGACGCAGGAACATTTTATGCAGAGCCTAGCGAATCTGGTGGCCGTGTTGGGGGAAGAGGATACCCGGTCTCTGATCCGGATCCTGGACAAAGTGGCGAAGGAGCATTACAAGTGGACGGAGGTTGGAGAGGTTGACTAGATTATTTCGGTATTTAAAAAAGTACCTGCCGGCGATTGTGTTAGCCGTCGTGCTGGTCGTTATCCAGTGCTGGGGGCAGCTGACGCTGCCGGATCTGATGTCGGACATCGTCAATGGCATTCCGGCGGCAAGCATGAGCAACGATTTAAGCGAGCTGTACCGGACCGGTGGCAAGATGTTAGCTGTTTCAGGGATCATTGCGGTGGTGACAATTTTGGCGACTCTGTGTGCGGCCAGAACCGCCGCCGGATTTGCAAAGGATCTGCGGCAGTCGCTCTTTGAAAAAGTGGAAAACTACTCGTTACATGAGTTCGATACCATCGGGACTGCGTCGCTGATAACGAGAACCACCAATGACGTCATGCAGCTACAGCAGTTGGTGGTCATGGGGATGCGCATGATGATGATGGCGCCGATTATGTGCATCTGGGGAATCATAAAAGCGATCGAGAGCGCACCACAGCTGACCTGGATTCTGGCCGTTATCATTGCCGCGCTGTTGGTGGTGGTCTGGATCGTGGCCAGCAAGACGATCCCAGTGTTCCAGATCCTGCAAAAGAAATTGGACCG
>JAHZBS010000092.1 GCA_019423265.1 Clostridiales bacterium | reverse complement strand
TCCCGGGGGCCTATATCCAAAAGCATATTGCCTCCCAGCGACAGAATATCACAGAACAAGCGCATCACCTGGATCGGCGATTTATAGTTATTGTCTGACGGGCGGTATCCCCACGATGCGTTGATCGGCGTACAGTATTCCCACACACTCGTGCTTGGCCGCGAGCAGGGAATGCGCACCTCCGGCGTCTCCACATCGCTGTACTCCGGCAGCCGTGAAATTACCGTATCCGGGTTGGCCGCCTTAATCATATCATGGGCGCGCTTCTTCTGCCAGTCGAATCCTTTCATCTCGAACATCCCGTCACCCCAGAATACATCGATGGGGCCAAAGTTGTGGACGACTTCGCTCAGCTGCCCGAAATAGAAATCCATAAACGTGTCCCACGAGCGGACATGGTCTTCCGATAGGTTTGCCTGCTCAAGCGTGCGATTCTTCACCTCCGACCACATCTCGACAAAGGCTGTCTTTTTCTGCCTCAGGTCTCGGATCTCGTCTATGGTCTTGTCACATAGGACGGACAGGTGTTCATCCATGGACCAATCCGTATGGGAATAGTAGAGCCCTACCTT
The DNA here is from genome assembly GCA_019423265.1 of Clostridiales bacterium. Next base: position 8,448 of record JAHZBS010000092.1, on the reverse strand, counting down.
GATTCCCGCTTCCCGCATAGCCTTACAGTAAGGCGTAACTAGGTCACGCCCGGCGGGCGTCTTCTTCACAACGCTCAGATCGTTACACTTCGTATCCCACAGCGCAACCCCGTCATGGTGCTTTGTCGTCAGAACTGCATACTTTGCACCGGCCTTTTTAAACAGTTCCGCCCAGTAGGTAGGGTCATAGCGGCTTGCTGTGAATCCGTCCAGCTGCTTCATATAATCCGCGTAACTCATGGACGGATAGGCGAAGGCCCAGGACTCCTTGGTGCCTTGGACCGCATAAATTCCCCAGTGGATGAAGATCCCCAGTTTTGCTCTGTTAAACCATTCCGGCGCCATACTCATGTCCCCTTTCCCTGCCACGCAAATGGTCTTTACTATACCACACATGTGCAGTGAAGTCAAGCTCTCTATGCCGTGTGCCTACAGCTCTCTGCCCACCGCCTGATACAACAGCGCATTGCAGATGGCGGCGGCCACGTTGCTGCCGCCTTTTCGGCCCCGGGCTACGATGGCGGGAACTGCCTTTTCCTGCGCCAGCGCCAAAATATCCTCTTTGCTCTCCACCACATTCACAAATCCAACGGGCACCCCGATGATAACCGCCGGGCACACGCTCTTCTCCTCCATGACCTGACCCAGACGGATCAGGGCGGTGGGCGCATTGCCACAGACATAGATGGCATGGGGATAGAGGGCAACCGCCTTGTCGATGGCCGCCGCCGCCCTCGTCGTCCCGTTTGCTCTAGCCATATCCGCCACATCGGCATCGGCCATAAAGCAGTGAACCTCCCCCCCTACCTGCGCCAGGGCCGTCTTGTTGATCCCGGCCAGCGCCATATTCGTATCCGTGATGATAACGGGGCGATCCTTCACAGCGGACAGGGCTTTGGATACGGCTTGCGGCGTAAAGACGAGATTCTTCGCATACTCGAAGTCGGCGGTCGTGTGGATGACACGCTTGACCACGGCCTCATTTTCCTCCTGAATCACGACCCCCATCTGCGCCAGCTCCCTTGTGATGGTCGCCATGCTCTCCCTCTCAATATCTGTGGGAAGATGATACTGAAAATACTTCATAGGTGTATGTCTCCTTTTTACAATATACGTATATGTTTCCGATACAGCTCTTGTATCTGCGGCATAGCTCCCAGCCCTTGCAGAACGCATTGAACCGCAAGGCCGGCCTCCTCAAACCGGCACTTCCAGCTATCCTCCTGGTCGCCAGCCATGTCGTGGAGCGCGTGATCCCCAGCTACCAACATAAGGGGAACCAGCCGGAGTGAGGACACATGGAGCTGCGCGTACACATCCTCGTAGGACGGCCAGCCCTCCACCGTCCCGACCAACACATCGCCGCGCCCCTGCATGTGAAAGATCATCTGTAAAGCCGGATATACCACATTGGCAAAATGATCCGTGCCGTGTCCCAGGAACACAAGGGCCTCGCCCTCTTTCCGCGGGTAGGCTTCGCTCAATATGGCGGCCAACTCACGAAGGTCCTCCGTCGTCGCCAGCAGCGGTATGCCAAATTGCAGGGACGCAAACCGCCCTGCATATGCGTCCACCGTCTCCCTCATTTTATCGTACTCGATCCCATATAGCAAGTGCGTCGGCTGCACCAGGGCGTCGGTGATGCCGTCCTCCAACATCTGTTCCAGCGCTTCTTCCAGGCTGGGAATGAAAATCCCCCTGCCTCGAAGGATTCTCCGTATCGTAGGGCTCGTATAGGCCGTGTAAGCCAACGCCTGAGGCATCTCCTCCCTGATCGCCTTCTCCACCGCGCTGATCTGCTGGACTCGCGCCGTCTCCACACTTGACCCAAAGCTGACAATTGCGATTGCCTGTCTCATCGGTACCTCCCACATGCTAAATATTTTTCCGCCGGTTGATTACGGCATTGGCTAAAACCATAAAGACCAGCGCATAAAGGGCCAAAATTAGAACGCTCCAAAGGTTAGGGGCTGATCCGTAGGCCATGGATCGAAGCAGACCGCTGGCGTGCGTCAGCGGCAGAACGTCAATGACGGCCTTAATCGCCGTCGGAATGCGGTCCAATGGAAAAAAGGTGTTGCACAGAAACGTCATGGGGAGAATGACAAAGGTGGAAAATCTGCTGATGTCGGAATGGGTGGCGGCCAGAACCGCCGCCAGCACTCCGAGCGCCGCAAACACCATTCCATTGAGCAGCATCACAAGGAAAAACATGGGCGTAATGTGCATCGTCGCGCCAAAGGGAATGGAAAGCAGTAAGATCAAGCAGCCGCTGTACATCCCCCGCAGAGATCCGCCTATCATCTGTCCCACAATATATTGGGAGATAGGCGTGGGCGATATGATGATATGATCAAAGGAGTGCTCAAAGAGCCTCTGTACATTCAGGGAGAGCCCCACCGCGGAAAAGCTTGTGTTCATAGTGGTCAGCGCAATGATACCGGGAACTAAAAAATCGATATACGGGCGGTCCGTCACCGCCGTGGTGGCGCCCAGGCCCCACCCCAGGGCGATCATATACAACAGCGGGCTGATAAGCGCCGACGTGGTAATCTTAAACCACTCATATTTAAACTCCACCCATTTCTCCCATAGGACTGTCACAATTCCCATTATACCACCTCCAGGCCGCTGCCTACAATATCTAAAAATACATCTTCCAACGTTGTACTGCGCATACTGAATTTATTCGTAATGGACTCCGCGTAAGCCAGCGCATCCTCCTTTGTGGGAAAGAAAGAACTCCTGGTCTGGCTGCCGTCAAATTCGTCCACCGCCACCGAACCAAGCTGCGATATCAGCGCTGTGGGCGTATCCAGCCGAACCACTTTTCCCTTATTGATCAGGGCTACCCGCTGACACAGAGACTGCGCTTCCTCGATATAATGGGTGGTCATCAATACCGTCAGCCCCTTTTCATTGAGCCGGCGGAGCAAATCCCACATCTGCCGCCGGGACGCCGGATCCAGGCCAATGGTCGGCTCGTCCAGGATCAATATCTCAGGGTCCGTCAAAAGTGCGCGGCAGAGCATAAGTTTGCGCTTCATACCGCCCGAAAGCTTGCGCACCGTCTTTTTCCTGTGCTCGGTCAGACCACAGAAATCCAACAATTCCTCCCGGCGCTCCCGCATGATCGCAAGTGGAATATGATAGAGGCGCGCCTGCCACTCCATCACTTGGTCAAGGGTCATATCGTAGCGCAGTGAATTTTCCTGGGTGATAATGGACAGCTTCTTCTTCAGATCCGCTCGCTTCCGCGTCAGCACCTGCTGGTTGATCTGCACCTCCCCGGATGTAGGCAAGAGCAGTGTCACAAGAATTCGAATCAGCGTTGTCTTGCCGGCCCCATTGGGGCCCAACAAGCCAAAAAACTCTCCCGAATCAATGTGAAGGCTCACATCATCCACCGCCTTCACCTGCTGTTTTGGATATGTCTTCGAGACATGTAGTATATCGATCATAGACTATTCTCCTCAATGGTTCCTTCTACCTTCATATAGATGGCCCGAATTTTATTCAGCGTCTCCGGGGAAGCATTCCACATGCCCCGCTGGTTCGCCTCCAACAGCCGCTCGCTTACCGCATGGACCGACCAACTGTTGACCTGCTCCATCCAATTTCTCGTCTCCTCGTCAAATAAAAACCGCTGAGCAATCCCTTGGTACATCCAATCCTGTGCCACCTCCGCGGTGGCGTCCCACCCAAAGAGTGCATCCACCGCCGCCGAAATTTCCTGTGCCCCTTTAAATCCGTGGCGCTTGAGCCCATCCAGCCATTTTGGGTTCAGGATTTTACTGCGCAAAATCCGCGCCGTCTCCCGCTTCGTATCCCGAACCTTGACCCTCTCCGGGTCCTCGCTGTGTCCGGTCAGCGATACCGGCGTCCTTCCCGAGTTGGCTTTGACGCAGGCGATTAGGCCGCCGTGGTAGGAATAGAAATCATCGCTGTCCAGCATGTCAATCTCGATGGTGGACTCATTTTTAATGGTCATGGACACGGTGGACATGCGCTGGCGGAACATTTCCGTCATGGCTTCGCCGTGGGCCTTGGCGCTATAGCCATGCCCACTCCAAGTCTCATAGACCTTGGCCAGATCCTGATAATCCGTCCACTGGCGGCTCTCGATCACATGCGATACCCCTGCTCCATAGCCGCCGGGCGCACAGCCGTACACCCGCACCAGGGATTGATCCACCGCTTTGTCCTCCGGCATCCCTGACTCCACCATGGCCCGCACATCCGCATTCATATGCTTTTTAATATAATTCTCTTCCTCGCTCTCATCCAAAGCCGCCACACATGTCACCGCTTCATCCATCAACCGGATCAGATTGGGGTACATATCACGGAATAGACCGGAGATCCGCAGGGTTACATCCAAGCGGGGACGGCCAAGCTCTGCCAGGGGAATGGGCTCCACCCCAATGACTCTCGTGGTCTCCCCCAGATAGACAGGCCGCACCCCCATCAGCATCAGCGCCTCCGCAAAATCCTCCCCGCAAGTCTTCAGCGTACCTCCGGCCCAAATGACCATGGCGGTACTCTCCGGATATCCTCCCTCCGCCTCCCGGTAATGCTTTAGCATCTGGTCAGCCAGCTGCTGGCCGATCTCCCAGGCGGCGCGGGACGGAATTTGAGATGGATCGCTGGCGTAAAAGTTTCGCCCTGTGGGCAACAGTGCCACGTTACCCCTTGTAGGATTGCCCCCCAGGGATGGCGGGACAAACCGCCCCTCATTTCCGGCCAGACAGTACTTCATCTCATCCGGTGTGTGATCGAGCTTGTCCTTGACGGTCTCACAGAGGAACCGCAGCACCGTCTTCACGTCTGCCGCAGGGCCGGGGAATTGCTGCGCCTTCACAGCCTCCGCAATAGCGGCTGGGTTGTATTCCTCCTGGGCAAGATGGCCCACCATCTCCCTGGCCCTGCTGATAGCCTCCTCGTAGACCTCCTGCCCCGTTTTGGAGCTAAAAAGCGCGGAGGGCTGGTCGTTGATTTCGCTGGCGCTGTAGCCCATCGCCGTGAGCACGCTATCATTGAGCGAAGGGACAGAGCCGTTCTTGACCCGCACCAACAGCCGCATGAGATTGTCGTACAGCTTGCCCTTGGGAGTCTCCCCAAAGATGTGGAGTCCATCCCGCACCGCCGACTGCTTCAATTCCCCCATCCACACATGGATTCTGCCGATGGCGGCATCGGGATCCCGGTCATAGTCTTCCCTGGACAGACATAGATCCGTCAGCAGTTCCGTCTCCTGCGCCAACTCATAGATCCGGTTCCCCAGCTGTGGAAGCTGAACCGGCCGCGACTGCTTGGCATGATAATATTCCTTTAAAGCCTCGTCCAGCACCGCCAAGGTCTCATAGCTCTCCGCCTCCTCCATGGAAGGAATCAAGTGATCCAGAATCACGGCGGCCGACCGCCGCTTGGCCTGGATTCCCTCGCCTGTAATTCCGATGTGATAGAGATAGAGATTGGGGACGGTCCCCAGACAAATATCCGGGTAGCACTGAGATGAGAGGCCTACCTCCTTGCCCGGCAGCCACTCTAGGCTGCCATGAGTCCCAATGTGATACACCACATCCGCGGCGAACACTTCCTCCAACCAGCGGTAATATCCCACATAGCTGTAGGGCGGCGTGGCATCCGTGCTGTGGTACAGCTCCGCCGCCCGCTCCCCGAAGGCGCGGGATGGCTGGAGCCCAATGAAAATATGTCCGTCGAGAAATCCCGGAATCATCAGCTGACCCTGCTCCGTCAAAACCGTTCCAGGAGCCTCACCCCAACAGTCCTCCATCTGCGCCCGCACCCGCGGGCTGAGGGAGGAAAACCATGCGTTCCATTGATCCGGGTGAACGCGGTCCGCTGCCCGCTCCATCATCACGTCCGGGGATAGGAATCTTGTGTCGTTGGTCAGCGCAGATAACAGATGATTCGCTATGTCCTGCCCGCTCTGTAGGGGGATGGTTGTCATGACGCCCCGCGCCTCCAGCTGCTTCACCATCCGGTACACGGATTCAAAGGTATCGAGTCCCTCAGCGCAGCCGATCTTATCATTGCCAGGGGTATTGTGGAACAAAATGGCGATCCTTTGCTCTTCTGGCTTTCGGTATCGCAAGTTCGCCCAGTGGAGGGCCAACTTGCAGAGATGGTCCACACGGTCCGGGATGGGGATCCATATTTTTCGTGTGATCCCCTCTTCCTCCACCAGTTCCTGTGTGGCGCAAGGCACCGTGATAATCTGCCCGTCCAGCTCCGGCTGAAAGACCGTGGTGGCCAGGGACATACTGTCGATCCCCTCTGGCCGCACCTCATACTCTTCCCTGGAAAAGCGTGTATTCATAACCTGGAGGACTGGGACATCCCACTCCTCAAAGATGCTGTGTTCCTGCACCTTTTCGCCGTCGCCGGGAGCGCCCATCTGCGTCAGGGAAAAGCCTGCCAATACAAGAATCACATCCGGCAGTTTTCGCCCTTGCCAGATAAAATACTCCCCCATGGCATACTTGATTCCCTGCTTATCATCCTCGTCGTTTGCCATCCGCGTGAACATCGGCAGAGGGTATACCCCCAGTGCCTCCAGCCTCTCAATAATCGCATCGATATGTTTTGTATTTCCGTTGAGGACATGAGACTGATGGAGGATCAGGCCGGCCACAGGCTGGCCGCCTTCCGCAGCTTTTCGCAGCACGGCCGTCTCTTCCTCCGGTGAAATTGGTCCGCCAGGCCGGTAGAGACCCCGGCTCTGCGGCGGTTTCGGCGGCGGAACCGGACACGGCATCTGAAATCGTGCGTTGGCGATGGCCAGAAACATAGCCGCAAAGTTATCCGTATCCGCGTACTGGAAATAGGATTGTACCATGCGGTACTCCTCCGGAGTTACACCGGAAGAGGGCATTAACTCCGCGATCTCTTCGGGGAGGGAGGATTCGAAATAAACCGGCATCCAGGCTGTTATCTGTCTCCAAAAACCCCGAAAATCCGGCAGAATTTGGGCGCCGCCGTGAAAATACACGATGGCGTACTGACACTCTTTTGCCTCCTCCATCATAGCCGTATACATATCCGGCTTCTGGCACACATCCCACAGAGAAAAGCAGGTTCCCTGGATATCCTCCCCATATTGCTGCCGCGGCAACTGCCGCTCTACTGTGCGAAAAGCCTTCTTCATGTTCCAAAGCCTGTCTTCCGTAGCGATCAGACAAAAAAAACGCACACTACCCCTCCATTCCAGCGCAATACTCCATCATAATTTGGTGCATCCTGCAATCTAAGTCATTCCTACATCCAGCCGTCCCGATCCGGCCTGCCGGACAGCCGCCGCGGCATAGCACACTATGCCCGCACTCCTGACAAGGGCCAGGTGCCTTCAACCGACTTCTCACCGCACCGGCCCGATCCGACTCCTGGCCCAGAATTCCAAGCAAATAGTCCTCCTGTCCAATGAAGGAGGAACACGGATAGAGCCTTCCTGCCGGGTCCACCGCCAAGGATCTCTCCGTCTGTGCATAGCAGTACGCTGCCTCCTGGCCGGGGTTTTCTTGAAGCCGCCGGATCCGCTCCAGCTCTTTCAGGACGAGGGGGACGCCAAGCCCCCGCAAAAGGGTATACTGATCCAACAGCGCCCGCAACCCCGCGTCCAACTGTTCTGCGGAGGGGGCGTGATCCTGTACCGCTCCGCGACCCATAGGGCGAAAGAGGTCTAGCCCCACTCCCCCTACGCAACCCAGCCAAAGCGCTAGCTCCAACAATCCACCTAAATGCGGCGCACTGACATCCGACACCACTGCGGTGAGATTACAGCGCATCCCCGCCCTTGCCACCTCCCGAATCCCCTCGATGGCGGAGGAAAAGGCTGGTTTTCCGTCGGGAAAAACGCGCAGCCCATTGGCGTCACCGTTTCCGTCCAGACTGACTCCCAACGCACACTTCATCCTCCCCAGCGCTTTCAATGTCTGGGGCGTCAAAAGCGTTCCATTGGTCTGGACGGCAAGCCGCAGATGCCGGCCACTTTCCTGTCCATACTGCCAGACCGCCTCCATCACAGGAAGGTTTAACAGAGGTTCCCCGCCAGTAAATTGAATCTTTAGCGTTCCTCCCGGCGGGCAGGCTTCCTCCACCGCGCGGATGGCCATCTCCGCCGTCATATCCGCCTTTTCCGTGTCCCCTTCCCAGGCGGCATAGCAATAGCGGCAGGCGAGATTGCACCGCTGGGTGATCCGCAGAACTAGCAAGGCTAACGGTTCCATCTTCCAATCTCCTCGTCTGTCTTCTTCAGCTTCTCCGCCCACTGCTCCATCTGGGAGTCTGTGATGATATCCACATTTCCCGCCTGAATCTCCCCGAAACCGGAAATCGCATCCTCCAGATCCCCTTCCGCTTGGAGATACGCGCTTTTCAGCTTTCGCCATGTCTCCGGCTCGGCTTTCCACTTTCCTCTCGTCTCCA
>JAHZBS010000091.1 GCA_019423265.1 Clostridiales bacterium | reverse complement strand
ACTATATCACCAAACCTGGCATTGAACAGCCTCTTCTGACACAGTATTGCGATGGACAGCGCGTCAGCTGTCCCGGTTGGATGACACAGTGGGGATCCAAATCCCTAGGGGATCAGGGCTATAACGCCGTCTCGATTCTCCGCTATTTTTATGGCTCTGACATTTATTTAAACACGGCTCCCCAGGTGGCGGGGATCCCGGCGTCCTTCCCGGGCTACAACCTTAGCCAGGGCTCTAGGGGCGATGCTGTCAGAACCATTCAGCGCCAGCTCAACGCCATCGCCAACAACTATCCCGCCATCCCGAAGGTCCCTGTGGACGGCATCTTTGGCTCACAGACCGCGGAGTCCGTCCGGGTATTCCAGCAGGTCTTTAATCTACCTCCCAATGGAATCGTAGATTATCCCACGTGGTACCGGCTGTCACAGATTTATGTTGCCGTCACGGAGATCGCGGAGTTGCGGTAAAGGAAGGCTCCGCTAGGTCAACATCCATGAGGAAACATTCCGTGTTCAAGGGACTGCCAAACGATATTAACGAAATCTTTTCGATATGCAGAGTGGAAAAGTCAGATTTTCCACTCTATTTTATTGGATACATCAGAAAACCGCCAGCGTAAGCCAGCGGTGCAAAGCAGCCATATTCTGTTTTAGTTTTCTGTATCGTTCTGCGGCAAATCCGGGAACAGGATGCGGAGATAATCCCGTCTGCCGTACAGCACGCGGTCAATATACACATCCCGTCCAACCACCCGATAAAACGCCATGTAGCCATCGCTGACAAGGAAACGGTAATCACTTTCCACATCTGTCATAGAGGACAGCAGTGCGCCGGTTTCTGAAAAATCCTCCAGCTTATCAACTGCGTCCATGATATTGTTTACCGTATTATCGGCGGCCTGCGGGTGACACAGCTCGAAAAAAATATACTCCCAGATTTCGTCAAGGTCATTCTGGGCTTCCGGGGAATAGTAGATCTTATTCTTCATTCTCCTTCGCCCTGAAATGTGCTCTCACATCCGAGGACGAGAGCCATCCCTTTTCCTCTCCTGACTTTTTCCCTTTTGCAAGCTCGTCCGCGAGTTTTAAGGTTGCCCTTGTCTTTTCATAATCTTGTATGTCTAAGATCGCGTAGCGCCCGCGCCCGTTTTTCGTAAGAAAGACAGGAGCGCCAACCGATACATCGCGGAGCACATCACTGTAATTTCTCAAATCAGAGATTGGTTTAATATTAGGCATAGTCACCTTCTCCTTTCCTGCCTTTAGTATACCCTGATTTGATGTAAAATTCAACATAAAATTTTACATCAAATTATTAAAATCGGCTTTGCGGCACACTCCTGTCTTGAGCAAGAAAAAATCTATAACGATCCCGGATGATATGAAGATTCTACATCGGGACGATTTCAACGAGCTGAATAATAGGCGGTAGGCCACAGCCAAGGAAATCAAGCGGTCCGGTTCTATTTTTTTCCCCAAACACTTGCAAGTCGCGCCGAAAAACATTACAATATAGTATTGACGGACTGTCAGTGTTTTTAAAAAGAAAGGATGCTTGAAAATGACTAAGATCGATATTTTCTCCGGATTCCTGGGAGCCGGTAAAACGACCCTGATTAAAAAGTTAATTGCCGAGGCTTTTCACGGCGAGAAGCTTGTGTTGATTGAGAATGAATTTGGCGAGATCTCCATTGACGGCGGCTTTTTGCAGGATGCAGGCGTGGAAATCACGGAGATGAATTCCGGCTGCATCTGCTGTAGCTTGGTGGGCGACTTTGGCGAGGCGCTTCAAAAGGTGCTGGCACAGTTTCACCCGGATCGAATTTTGATTGAACCCTCCGGCGTAGGCAAACTCAGCGATGTGATCCGCGCTGTGCAGAATCTTCATATGGACGGCGTGGTCTTGAACAGCTTTACCACCGTGGCGGACGCAAACAAGTGCAAGATGTATATGAAAAATTTTGGCGAATTCTATAATGATCAAATCGAACACGCCAACTCGATTATTCTGAGCCGCACCCGCAATATGGCCCAGGACAAGTTGGATTCCTGCGTAGCGCTTCTTCGGGAGCGCAATTCCGCCGCCACTATCATGACCACGCCCTGGGAAGAACTCTCCGGCGTCCAGATCTTAGAGGCTATGGAGCACAGGAATACGCTGGAAGAGGAATTGAAAGAGCTGGCGGAGGAGACGCATCATCACCACGAAGATGGAGAATGCTGCTGTCACCATGACCACGACCACCACCATGAGCATGAGCATGATCATGACCATGACCATCATCATCACCACCATGAACATGACCACGACCATCACCATGCAGATGAAATCTTTACAAGCTGGGGGATGGAAACCGCTCATAAATTTACGGCGGAGGAAATCGAGCAGGCGTTGACCGCCTTGGCTGACAGTGAGACCTACGGTGTAATTCTGCGGGCCAAGGGGATCGTAGCGGGCGCCGACGGCCGCTGGATTCATTTTGACTATGTTCCCGAGGAACACAACGTGCGGATCGGCCCCGCCATAGTCACCGGCCGGCTTTGCGTCATTGGATCTCATATTAAGGAAGACGCGCTGAAGAAGCTTTTTGTATACGATAGTCAAAATGTATAACTTTTGACGGGGAGGGACAAGCAATGGAAGATATGCCGGTTTACCTGTTTACAGGATTTTTGGAGGCGGGTAAGACAAAGTTCATCCAGGGAACGCTGTCGGACCCTCGATTCAATGAGGGAGAGCGGACTCTTTTGCTTCTCTGCGAGGAGGGGGAAGAGGAATATGATGTAACACTTCCGCATATGAAAAATATTTGGATCGAACCTATCGAGAACGAGTCCGATCTGACGCCCAAGGTGTTGGAGTATCTGGCGGATAAACACAAAGCAACCCGTGTCCTGGTGGAGTACAATGGCATGTGGCAGCTCAGTTCCCTATTCAATTCCATGCCCGATTCCTGGACTGTCTACCAGAGATTCATGTTTGCCGATGCGGGTACTTTCTTGGGATATAACTCCAATCTTCGAAGCCTAGTGGTGGACAAGCTGGCCAACTGCGATATCGTGATCTTCAATCGATTTACCGGCGATATGGATCCAATGGATTTTCATAAGATTGTCCGCGGCATAAGCCGCCGGGCTAACATCGCATATGAATATGAAAATGGCGAAGTCAAGAATGACGACATTGAAGATCCGCTGCCCTTTGATCTAAACGCGCCGGTCATTCAGATCGAGGATGAGGATTACGCTCTGTGGTTCCGGGATGTGACAGAGGAGCCGAAGAAGTATAACGGCAAGATTGTGGAATATAAAGGGATCGCGGCACTTAGCCGGCGATTGCCGCCAGGCGCTTTCGCATTTGGCCGCCACGTGATGACCTGCTGCGAAGCTGATATTCAGTTCGCCAGCTTTTTGGCCCAGTGCGACAAGGGCCAGATGCCGGAAAATGCCGTCTGGTATACTATGCGCCTGCGCATCGACATCAAGTTCCACAAGCTCTACGGCCGCAAGGGGCCCATCCTTACGGTCTTGTCCATGGAGAAGACCCAAGCGCCGGCCCAGGAAGTGGCCACATTCTATTGAGATTACAAATCCTTACTTCGCAAGGGAGGAGGCATGGCTTGCGCCGCGCCTCCTCCCTTTATTGAAAACTGCTTACGGTTTGCGCTTTTCCCGGATATCCTCCAAAATCATATTGACACACGCATCCAGCTCCATGGACCCCAATTCTCCCTGCCCACGGCTGCGCACGGAAACGGTACCGTCCTCCGCCTCCTTCTGTCCCAGAATCACCATATAGGGAATTTTATTCAGGCGCGCATCCCGGATCTTATACCCAATCTTCTCCGCCCGATCGTCCAATTCAGCCCGGATTCCCGCTTTCTTCAAGGCCGCCAGCACCTCGTCGGCCCGGTCCATAACCTTCTCCGATATGGGCAGCACCTTGGCCTGCACCGGAGCCAGCCATGTCGGGAAAGCGCCGGCATATTTTTCAATCAGCAGTGCGATTGTCCTCTCATAGCAGCCGATGGACGTGCGATGAATGATATACGGATACTTCTTCTGTCCGTCTTTGTCGATATACTCCATGCCAAACCGCTCTGCCAGCTGAAAATCAATCTGTATGGTAATGAGCGTATCCTCCTTGCCGTGGACGTTGCGGATCTGAATATCCAACTTCGGTCCATAGAAGGCCGCCTCTCCCTCCGCCTCCGTATAGACGAGCGAAAGGGAATCCAGAATCTCCTTCATCTTTCCCTGAACCGCTTCCCATTCGTCCGCCGAACCAATATATTTCTCTTTATTGTCGGGGTCCCACTTGGAGAACCGGTAGGACACATCCTCGTCCAGCCCGAGAGTTTTCAGCATATAATTTGCCAGATCCAGGCAGCCCGCAAATTCATCCTGCAATTGCTCCGGCGTACACATGAGGTGCCCTTCGGATATAGTGAACTGGCGAACTCGAATCAGGCCGTGCATCTCGCCGGACGCCTCATTTCGAAACAGAGTCGAAGTCTCCGCAAGCCGCATGGGCAAATCCCGGTAGCTGCGCATTTCGTTGAGATAGGCTTGAAATTGGAACGGACACGTCATCGGCCGCAGAGCGAACACCTCTTTATCCTTCTCCTCATCGCCCAGAATAAACATGCCATCCTGATAGTGATCCCAATGGCCCGATATCTTGTAAAGATCGCTTTTCGCCATGTACGGGGTTTTTGTCAACAGGTACCCTCTTCTCTCCTCCTCATCCTCAACAAACCGCGATAAGGTCTGAAAGATTTTGGCTCCCTTGGGCAACAATATAGGAAGCCCCTGTCCCACATAATCCACAGTGGTAAAAATGCCAAGCTCCCGGCCCAACTTATTGTGGTCTCGCTTTTTCGCTTCCTCCACCTGCTCCAGATAGGCCTCCAGATCCGATGTCTTTGTAAAGGCGGTCCCATAAATTCTGGAGAGCATCTTATTCTTCTCGCTGCCGCGCCAATACGCGCCCGCCACTGCCGTCAGCTTAAACGCCTTTACAGGCCTGGTATTCATGAGATGTGGACCTGCGCAGAGATCAACAAAATCCCCCTGCTTATAGAACGACAAATGTGCATCCTCCGGCAAATCCTCAATAAGCTCCACCTTATAGGGCTCGTCCCTCTCTCGCATGAGCGCCAAAGCCTCCTCGCGGGGCAGCTCAAACCGCTCCAGCGCCAAGCCCTCCTTGACGATCTTCTTCATTTCCTTTTCAATGGCGTCCAACTCTTCCTGCGTAAAGGCCTGTTCCCTGTCGAAATCGTAGTAGAACCCATTTTCAATCGCCGGGCCGATGGCCAATTTCGTCTGCGGATACAGCCGCTTGACCGCCTGGGCTAATATATGGGACGCCGTATGGCGGAAGGCTTTTTTCCCTTCCTCATCCTGAAATGTCAGAATCTCCACCTGCGCGTCCTCCGAGACGGCCGTGCGCAAATCTACAACCTGTCCATTGACGAGACCAGCGCAGGCATTCCGCTCCAGTCCCTCACTGATAGCTCTGGCGATCTCAATGACGGTAGCGGGTGTACCCAGCTCCATGACAACGCCATCTTTTAATGTGATCTTCATTCCAACCTCCATTCTGCTGCTCCTGCGGCAGCGTAATTATATCATAAAGGGATAGGCTGTCAAGGCGAAACGCCAAGATCGTGCAAAATCCCTTCCTTCGCCTGCAATGCCAGCGCTGCAAACTGTCGAATCTGCTCATCGCGCATCCGCATGGACGGCGCCGATATGCTATAGGCCGCCGGCGGCCCTCCGAGCATTTGGGGCAGAGCCACTGCCACGCACCGAACACCTGGCTCATTCTCCTCGTCATCCACAGCGTAGCCCCTCTGGCGGACAAGCTCCAACTGCTCTTGCAGCGCCGTTAGATCCGTAATCGTGCTGGGGGTTAAAGAGCGAATGTCGCTGGCGTCCCAGATTTGCCTTACCTCTTCCTGGGAACACCCGGCCAACACCGCCTTTCCCACACCCGTGCAGTACATGGGAATCCGCAGGCCCACAGAGGAAGACATGCGAATGCTGTTCACATTGGCATCCACCTTATACACATAAATCATATCCACCCCATCCCGGATGACAAGGTGTACAGCCTCGCCACACGTAGCGCTGAGCCGATCCAGGTGCGGCTTAGCGGCGGACACAATATCCAAGCTATTGACAGCCCTCCCTGCGACTTCAAAAAGCTTAAGGCTGAGGCGGTAGCGTCCGGTAAAGGAATCCTGCGTGACATACCCCATGGCGGCCAGACAGGTCAACAGGCGATGCACCGTACTTTTATGCAGTCCCACCCTGCCGCTCAGATCCCCAAGGGCCACCCCGCCGGACACACGGCCTAACTCCTCTATGATCATAAAAGTCCGCTCCACTGACTGAACGACAGCAGGGTTTTCTTTCTTATCCATGCGCGTCCTTCCTTTCTCGGTTTTCCACTATTAGTATACCACATTATGAAACGCTGTCAAGCCGATGGCGTCTCCCATTCTTCCCAAAGGAAAATCTAAAAATCTCTTGACTTTGCTATAAAAAACTATATAATAAAAGAAGATCGTTCTTTATGATGAAACCTCGTTTCATATCGTGAAACAAACAAAAGGAGGATGCCATCTCATGCATGAAATTTTA
This sequence comes from Clostridiales bacterium, assembly GCA_019423265.1. The sequence goes on along the minus strand of JAHZBS010000091.1, from coordinate 2,393 downwards.
GAAAAGATATCGGCCATTGGCATAGTTCCCGTCATTAAAATCGACGACCCGGAGACGGCTGTCCCTCTGGCCAAGGCTTTGTGCGAGGGGGGCCTTCCCTGCGCAGAGATTACCTTCCGGACAGCCCAGGCGGAGGAATCCATTCGCAGAATTGCGCAGGCCGTCCCGGACATGCTGGTGGGCGCGGGAACCGTTCTGACGACGGATCAGGTTGACCGCGCAGTCTCCGCCGGGGCGAAGTTTATCGTCAGTCCTGGCCTGAACCCCAGAATCGTGCAGTACTGTCTCGATAAGAACGTCCCCATCACACCGGGCACCGCCACCCCCTCTGATATTGAGCGGGCCCTGGAGCTGGGTCTGGACGTGGTTAAGTTCTTTCCCGCTGAGGTCAATGGCGGAATCAAGGCCATCAAAGCCATGGCAGCGCCATACACCCAAGTCAAATTTATGCCCACCGGGGGCGTTAACGCAAAGAACTTAAACGAGTATCTATCCTTCGATAAGATCATTGCGTGCGGCGGATCTTGGATGGTTCCCCCAGAACTTTTGTCCGCCGGCGATTATGATGGCATACGGGAGTTGACTCGCACAGCTGTCAAGACCATGCTGGGGTTTGAGCTGGCCCATGTGGGCATTAATGCGGGGAATGAGGAGGAAGCCGCCTCCATTGCGAAGCTCTTCTCCACTGTATTCGGATTTGAGTATAAGCCTGGCAACAGTTCTATCTTTACCGGATCGTATGTCGAGGTCATGAAGACCCCCTATCTCGGTGAGAAAGGGCATATCGCCATCAGCACCAATTATATTGCCAGAGCCGTTGCCTATCTGCGCTCTCAGGGCGTAGCGTTCAATGAGTCATCCGCAAAATACGATGCCAAGGGCCGCTTGGTGGCCATCTATCTGCGGGAGGAGTTCGGCGGTTTTGCCGTACATCTGGTTCAAAAGAAATAACCGCCCATCAGCTGGAATGGTGTGCAGCGTCCCCTGCGGCGCACCGGTCCATTATCGCAATATAAACCCAATGAAAAAGAGATGCAAACGTATTGTTGACTGCATCTCTTTTTCATTGACTTTTTTTCACCCCTGTGCTATCATAACAACTGTATTATGACACCTAAGACACTTGATACAGTTGCACTGCAAACGAAAGGAGTCCCATGTTCGCCATTGACTCACAGTCCCGCTGTCCCGTCTATGAGCAGCTGGTTGCCCAATTTGAAAAATTTATCCTCACCGGCATATTGTCGCCGGGAGATCAGATACCATCCGTCCGCAGTTTATCCATGGATCTTTCCGTCAATCCCAACACAATCCAAAAGGCATACACGGAATTGGACCACCGCGGCATCATCTATTCCTCCCCGGGGCGCGGCTGCTTTATTTCCCCGGCCGCCAAGGAACGGATGGCGGAATACAAGCTAGGAGATCTCGAGAAGGTGCGGAATCTTGCATACGATATGCGATTGGCCGGTATTGACAAACGGCTTGTCCTCAACGCGATCGAACAGGCATATGGGGAAGAAGGTGGCCAGCGGTGATTAAAGCAACCCACCTTACCAAGCGTTTTGGCGAATTTACGGCCATACATAATCTAGACTGCGCCATCCCCCACGGCTGCATCTACGGCTTAGTCGGCTCCAACGGCGCTGGCAAATCCACCTTTCTGCGCCTCGCCGCCGGTGTCTATCAGGCCGACGAGGGAACCCTAACCCTGAGCGGCCAGCCTGTGTTTGAAAATCCCTCGGTCAAAAGCCTCATCGCGTTTATCCCTGACGATGTATACTTTCTGACCAACTCGAATCTAGACCGAATGGCCGCCTTCTATTCTGCGACCCAGCCAAATTTTGATTACAACCGCTATCGGGAACTGACCGAACTGTTCCGCCTCAATCGTAAAAAGGCCATCAGCACACTGTCGAAGGGTATGCGCCGCCAGGCGGCCATGATCCTCGCACTGGCCAGCCGCCCGGAATACATCTTTATGGATGAGACCTTTGACGGCCTCGACCCTGTTATGCGAGGCCTGATCAAGTCCCTGCTGTGCAGCGACGTGTCGGAGCGAAAATCTACCGCGATCATCACCTCCCACTCACTCCGCGAACTGGAGGACACCTGCGATCAGCTGGCCATGCTCCACAAGGGCGGCATTATCCTGCAGAACGAAGTGGAAAATCTGAAGACTAGTCTCTATAAAGTCCAGATTGCTTTCGCCTACGAGTACAGCGAAGCGCTGTTCGCCCCCTTCAACGTCCTGCACTGCTCCAAATCGGGGTCCGTCTCCAACCTAATCCTCCGGGGGGATGAGGATCGAACCCGCGAAAGGCTGCGGGCCCTCTCCCCGATTTTGATGGAATTTCTCCCCCTAACGCTGGAAGAGGTCTTCACCTACGAGA
>JAHZBS010000090.1 GCA_019423265.1 Clostridiales bacterium | reverse complement strand
ATCACAGCGATCTTGATAAGGTCAAATTTTTCACTGCTTTCGATGTTGGAAAACGCCAGGTTAAAAAAGGTCCCCAAAATAATGGGAAACGCAAAGGTCCAGAAGATCAGCATTTTATCACGGAAGAGCGTCTTAAACGCGTACTTAAAATTGTGTATAAACATTTAATCCCGCAGCTCCTTACCTGTAAGTTCCAAGAATACATCGTTCAGTGTCGGCCGTTCAGAATAGATTTTGCTGTACCCGATCCCCTCTTTTTTGAGAAATTCAATGAGCGCGACTAGATTGTTTTTCCCTTTTTGGTAGGTGATGAGCAGGACATTGTCGCTGTATGTCACCGCATCCACTGTCTCAAATTGTTTGATTACCTCAATGTATTTCTCATCCAGATGGCTAACCTCAACCGTAATCTTTTCTTCGATCTTTGCGAGTTCCTTTAATTCATCGGTTGTGCCGCTGGCCAATATGGCGCCCTTATCCAGAATGATGACTCTGTCGCAGAGAATCTCGACTTCCTCCATATAATGAGTTGTATATACGATGGTGGCCCCATTTTCCCTCAATTGTTTGATGCCGTCTAAAATATTATTTCGACTTTGCGGGTCAACGGCGACAGTGGGTTCATCCAAAAATATCAGCTTCGGTTTATGGGCGATACCACAGGCGATATTCAGTCTTCTTAGCAGACCGCCGGATAACTGCTTGGGGCGAAACTTTGTAAACTCTTCCAGCCCTACCAGTGTCAGCGCCTCTTGAATATACTGCTTTCTGATATCCTTGTTCTTGATGTAGAGACCGCAGAAATAGTCAATATTCTCATATACTGTCAGCTCGTTAAACACAGCCACATCCTGGAATACCACGCCCACTTTCGATTTGAGGTCATATGCGTCCGGCTTCATCTCACGGCCGAATAGTTTAATGCTGCCCTTACTGAAATTCAGCAGGGATAAAATGCAGTTGATGGTTGTGGATTTGCCACTGCCGTTGGGACCCAAAAGCCCTAAAATCTCTCCTTCGCGGACCGCAAACGATAGATTATCCACGGCTTTTATGTTTTTATACTCTTTTGTCAGGTTCTGAACCTCAATCACATTGCCCACTTATTTTTCCCCCTGTCTCCCCTTATTTTTAAAGCCTATAAGCATTTCTCTCACGGTACTGCTTAAAAGTTCCAGAATATCTTCATCCGTAAATTTGACGGTGCTGGTGGCGGCTAGAGTGGCAATTCCGTGTGTGAAGACCCAGACCTTCAAGTGAAACCTTTTCTGTTCCTCCAAACTTAATCCCGTAAAAGTCCGCCCTTTTTGTAATACGTCGTTTCCCATGATGTCATTTTGTATAAAGCAATCCGGAGTCAGATTGCTCTCGGTCATAAAAAGGATTTTAAAAAAGTTCGGATAATCCCTTGCAAACTGAATATAGGCCATCCCCATCCCCTGATATGGCTTTTCCCCGGCCGCGCCCTGCCACATGTACTCAACATACGTGTGGCTAATTTTTTCAATCACGGCATTTTTTAATTCTTCCATAGTGGAAAAATTGAGATAGATTGGCTGGACAGAGCTATTGAGCTCCTTTGCAATTCTCCGTGCATTGATGGCTTGAAGCCCTTCGCTTTTTACAATTTCATAGGTCGCGTTGATAATGTGATCCCTTTGAAATTTTTTCGAAGGCGGCATTTGTCCACTCCTTTCGATATCAATTGTTATGTAACGTATGTTATTTTATCATGTATAGCCCTTCTTGTCAAGTGGATAGCGAGTAGCCGCTGACATTGCTATGGTGCCAGGGCATAGGAAACCCGATCAATCGCCGCTAAAAAATAGAGAGTCGCGAAAACGAAAGGAGGCGTGGGACAGAAAAACCGACAAAGAGCCGCTAAAAAAATAGAGAGTCGCGAAATCGAAAGGAGACGAGCGAGGCAAAAGCGACGCAAGAGCCGCTAAAAAAATAAAGAGTCGCCAAATCAAAGGAGGTAGGCAATGGAAATCCAAACAAAGCACCGCTAAAAACAAAACCCGAGACATTTCTCGGATTAACCTCCATCGGCGGTGTACGTTGCCTTGCTTCTATTGTTCCAAAAGCTTAGAGATTTGTGACTTCCTTAAATACGGTTGTGGGTTCCTAAACAATCCAGTTGACAAAGGAGGTCCGAACGCCCGTTGTCCGGACCTCCTTCTCCCCAGACTTTTTTCTAGGGCTACTTTCACTTAGGAGTGTGAAAAAGTTCGTCAGCAGAAGCATAATGAAACATTTTGCAAGGAAAGCGTTTGATCCAATTCTGTACTCTCTGGACAGCATCCGGAGAAACACTGTCCAGGGAATGTCCCTTGGGAAAGAATCGACGGTTCAGACCGTTTTGCTTCTCGTTCGTCCTAGGCAGAATAAGGAAGGGTATAGTAGATCGGGGTATCCGCCAGCAAGGAGGGAAGCGCAGCAAACTCACTTCCACAGAAGCGGGACGAACCTCAATGCTTAGGCCGTATAGCCGCTAGTTTTTGTGGACACTCTTCTTTTTTTTACGCGACTGACCTTCAGAGGCAGGTCGATATTGCGCACTTTCAGAAGACCTTGGTCAATGCAGTTGTAGAGAGTCTTGGCCCAAACCATTTCGGTAAAACATCCGCTTCTGCGGGCAGTCGACCGCCAGTATCTGTTGCTCGGCAAAGGCAACGAATACGTGGGCGTTGACCAGCTTGAGGGGAGATGGCTTTCGTAGACGCGCTGTGCTGCATCACGAAAATACCGGTGGTAAATCCGACATTCACCATGTTCGCTGTGACTCTTTATGTGTCCTATTTCATTTTACAATGAACCCTCTTATAAAAATTTATTCTTCTTAAGCAAAAGGCCTTGACATTTTCCTCAATTCATGGTAAATTATTAAACGTCAGTTTTTTTGATGCCCAGATAGCTCAGTCGGTAGAGCAGAGGACTGAAAATCCTCGTGTCGGCGGTTCGATTCCACCTTTGGGCATTGTGGGCCGCTAGCTCAGTCGGTAGAGCACTGGACTTTTAATCCAGGTGTCTCGAGTTCGAACCTCGAGCGGCTCATGAATGACAGAATCCGTTTGAATCATGGAGATGTTTCAGACGGATTTTTTCTGTGTAGGGAAGCGGAGGCGTACATATGCGGATACGATATCTCAAAAATACGGATGAGATTCTAAGCAATTCACCGGTGGTCGTTCATGATGCCGAGATGAAGAAAGGACAATGGAAGGAATATTTTCAGGGAAGCGTGGCATCTGGGCATCCCAAGGCCCTTTACTTAGAGTTTGGATGCGGAAAAGGAAAGTTTTTGCGTGAGATGGCACAGAGACACCCTGAGAATGCATACATTGGCGTCGAGAAGTTCTCCACCATTTTAGCCAGGGCGGCCATGGGAGTGGATGTGGAGGACTACCCCAACCTTCGGCTCGTGCGGGCAGATGTTCTGGAAGTAGACCAAATTTTTGCCCCGGGGGAGGCCGATGGAATCTTTTTGAATTTCAGCGACCCTTGGCCAAAAGAACGGCACAGCAAGCGGCGGCTGACATCATCTCGCTTTCTGGCGCTGTATGAGCGGCTGCTAAAGCCGGAGGGAGAGCTGGAGTTCAAAACGGATAACGACGCGCTCTTTGAATTTTCCATGGACAGCCTGCGGCAGAGCGGATGGGAGATCCTCTATGCCGTCGATGATCTGCACAGCACCCCTCTGGCCCAGGGCAATATTATGACGGAGTATGAGGAAGCCTTTGTAGCGGCGGGAAAAGCCATCCATAAATTGTGTGCTAGAAAAAATCGAACCTCCATCATATAAGGGGATTACTTTGAAAATTCTGTCAGGATGCACATGACGATGAAGATAGCCACGGCAAAGTAATACGGCTTCATGCTGCCGCGGAGGGCAGAGATAGGGGACGCCTCTACGGGAGAGGGGGACAGAGGATCCCTGCGAAAGGCAGGAATCGCGTCCTCCCGTTTTCCGTGGAGGAGTCCCAGCCGGCCGTTTAGGGAGAAAATTCCGCGCAGACATGCCAACGCCAGGGGCAAAGTTATAGCAGTCAGACATACGGATGATAGGACAGACGCCGAACTCTGGGAAGTGGATACGCTGACGGACAGGGACGATTGGAGCTCGGTGGTAAAGTAGGCTAAGGTTACCTGCACGCCATTGATAATAAAATGGGCTAACACCGACGCCCAGATGGAATCAGCGCCGATTACCAGGAGACAGCAGAGAAATCCGAATGCGAAGGCGTACACAAATTGCTGCATATTCATGTGCAGCATGCCAAAGTACAGGCCATTTAAAAGGGCCGCCGTGTAGAGATTCACCCCGCGGTATCCGGACAAAAAGATGCCGCGGCAGGTAATTTCCTCGAAGATAGCCGGGAAGACAGCCATTGTTAGAATCAGAATCAAGTAGGGGGTCTGCAGCGTGGTGCTGAGGGAGTCATCCAAAAAGTTGTGAAACACTAAGCTGGACAGGTAGGAAAGAAACATCAGAAACGGCTGAATCAACAGGGAAAAAGCGATGATCAATAGAATTTGCCGGAACCGGATCGGGTGAAGCCGGAGAGTATGGCGGACCGGTTGCTTTGTATACTGGAAATAAAATAGAATAGGGACGCCAAAGAGCAAGATATACCGCAAAAGGCTGACGAGGGTGCTGTCCAAAGTAAAAGGAAGCAAACCGATGACAAAGGATAGGGCGAAGCTTCCCAAAATAAAGATGATCATAATCCAGAGAGCGAATGTATTTGCCCTATGTACTGATTTCATAAAAGCCTCCGTTCTGGCGCGGCAGCGACCGGTGATCAATTTTAATCTATCATAACAAATTAAATAGAAAAAAGCAACCAAAATTGACAATACCTTGAATGTTCCACTGTGTTTGTGATATAATATCACCACGGAGCATTTTTCGATAAACCATGTATGGATGAGTTCAACTGCTTTTATAGCTTTGAGGGGAAGGCGAACAGGCCGCTTGCTGTACCGCGGCCGGAAGCCAGCAACAGTTTGAGAATGAGTCCATTGGGATGAATAAGGAGGAATTTCGTATGGCACTTGCTTTTAACGATTCGAATTTTCAGGATGAGGTTTTGAATTCTGAGCTTCCCGTGTTAGTCGATTTCTACGCGGATTGGTGTGGTCCCTGCAAAATGATGAGCCCTGTTGTAGACGAACTGAGCAGAGAGTATGAAGGGCGGCTCAAGGTAGGAAAAGTAAACGTAGATGAGAATACAAATGTGGCGCAGCAGTACAGGGTCATGAGCATACCCACCATATTGCTGATCAAGAATGGACAGGTAGTCGACCAAGTGGTGGGGGCAGTCCCCAAAGCCCAACTGACGGGCAAGATCGACAGCATTTTATAACCTCCCACGGTAATTGTTTCCAACAGCCAAACGATTGCCGCTATGTAGGAAATCGCTGACAGAAGGGCGCCTATAGATCGGCGCCCTCTATTTCTACTGGAAAACGGCTATTTGTGCCGGAGCGTCACAGGGCAGAAGAGGCCCCGCTGACACTCCAGAAGGGAGAGTGGACATGGAGAGAGTCATGCTTACGCCAATGCCTGTACATATGGAAGAGCGCCCCGGGCATTTGACCGGACTCCTGCGCTGTGAAGCCGGCGGGAGTAACCATCCGGTGATTCGGACGGCGGCAGAACAGATCGGAGCGGCAGGGGACATACAGGTTCGGTTTGTCAGCGCTGGACAGAACAGCGCGTATAAGGAGTGCTGTGAAGATCCGGAAGGGTATGTCCTGGAGATCGGGGAAACCGGTGTGACCATCACGGCCTCCGCGCCGGCGGGGTATCTCTACGGAACGATTACGCTCAAGCAGTTGCAGAGACAATTCGGCCAATCGCTGCCCTGCCTGGTCATAGCGGACAGGCCAGCGTGGAGGCACCGGGGGGTACAGGTCAGCTACGCCCAGATCAATGTGGCGTACAGGGAGGCCTACCTTCTTCACTTTATTGAGAAGATGGCGGCGATTAAAGTCAATCACATCTATCTATATTTGGAGTGGCGCTTCCAATTTCCCTCGCTCCCACCTCTCCAGAATCCAGAGTATATATCCCCGGAACAGGTGAGACGGGTTCAGGACTATGCCAAGAGATACAATATCACCATTGTCCCAGCGCTGAACGTACTGGGCCACACCGGTGACTTCTTGGCGCACCAAATCTTTCAGGAGCTGAAGGAGTATGACAGCTCAAAGGCGGAACTTCGGGCCGGAGACGGCCCAGCGCTGTGTCCGTCCAATCCCAGAACGCGGGAACTTGTGGAGAAGGCATTGTGCGATATCATGGACGCTTTTGACAGTGAGATCATTCACGTCGGAGGCGATGAGGTGGGCCTCATGGCAAAATGTCCGCTGTGTAATGCCAAGACGCCGGAGGATCTGTACATAGAGTATTTTTCCTGGATTCGGGATCTATGCCGGAGCCGGGGGCGCAAGATGGGGATCTGGTGCGATATGATCGCACACTACGCCGGAGTGAATCCCTACTATGCCAACAACGGTTCGGTTACGCCGGTTGAAAAGTTCGCGCCGCTTAAGGATGGCACAATTATTTTCGATTGGAGCTATGATGGACCAGCGAAGGAATCCATTGATGCATTTGCCGCCAACGGATTTGAACTGATCTGTTCCACCTCGACCCACGGGTGCAGCGTCGGCAGTCCGTGGCTGGGACAGATTCAGAATCAGCACGATTATTTTGTGGATGGATTTCGTCATGCCATCGCCGGAGGTCTGGTCACCGACTGGATCAACGGACTGGGCTATCACGGGGAGCAGATGGGGGTTCTCTATGCGGCGGGGGAGGCCATGATGTGGCAGGGAGCCGACGAGGACTTTGCAAGGGGATGTACCCGGAATGAGTTTGAAAGGGCCTATGCGCTGCAAGGGCATGGGGAGGGCGAGGCGATGGTCCAATACTGGCACTTAGCCGGAGATGGAAAAGGGGACCTGTTGAAATACTTTGCCGAGGGGCGCAGCGGCTCCTATCTCCGCAAGACCGTGTATCTCAGCGAGAGCCCGCTGTCAACCTTTCTCCACTATGCGTATTCCCTGAGGGGACAAAATTTTAATGAATTCTGTAAAAGCGTATCCAATCTGGAGGCGCTGTGGGAGAAACTGAAACCAACCCATGAGGCGGACCCATGGCTTCGTTTCCACAAAGGGCCTTTGATTCTATTCCGATATTTTCGTGAGAAATATCAGATGGCCCAATCCCTCTATGAGCTGTACGACCAGGCGGCTCGCCTACAGTATGAGGACCCAGCACAGTTCAAGGCCCTGCTGACCCAGGCAGCGGAGGGGCTTAGGGCTTATGACGGAATGTATGAAGAACCCGCGGCCTTTCTGCGGACGTGCTATGAAGAACTGGGCCTTGAGCGCGGAAGCGCATACCGTGTGATGGCGACGAAAGACAATGTCCACCGGCTTGCGGACTTTCTGCTGACATTGCGGGATGGCCACCGGCCGCTGCCGTCCTTTCAGAATCTAGATGAGTGGCTGTTCAACCGCCCTCGAGCCGGATTCTGGAGACCGCTCTGCGACGAGTGGATCGGGGAAGCGCCGCCCTACCGGCAGTTTGAGACGGATGCCGGGGAGGAATGGGGCAGCGCTCGCTGGTGAGAAATGTGAAAGGGCAGGGCAAAGGGCTTTTAATCCTGCCCGCTGTCCTGCCCGTTTTGTTCACTCTGTTCCTGTGCCAATCGTTCCTGTTCCAGGGCATCCAGATCCTTCGAGGATTGGATGCCCTTTTTGTGGAGGCGCGATGATAGGAACCGATTGACAAGAGTATACAGAACCGTAAAGATTGGAACGCCCAGCACCATCCCCACGACGCCGAACATCCCGCCGCCGATGATCACGGCGAAGATGATCCAGAAGGGCTTTAAGCCCAAGGAGCCGCCGAGTATGGCGGGGCCTAGAATATTTCCGTCGAACTGCTGCAAAATCACGATCATGACGGCAAACCCCACGGCAGCCATGGGCGATGTCATAAAGATGATGAGGATCGAGGGAATGGCCCCGATAAAGGGACCAAAATATGGGATCATATTGGTGATCCCCACAATAAAACTGATCAATTCGGCGTAGGGCATACGGAAAATGCGCATAAAGATAAAGCAGAGGAACCCGATGATGAGAGAGTCCACCGCTTTTCCGATGAAGAAACGGCGAAAGATCTCCATGGATTCACTACAAATGCTGATGATTCGCTGTGCGGTACTTTTTTTGAAGATAGCGTAGGTTGCGCGCTTCAGAGATCGGATGGCGCTCTCCCGGTTGTAAATCAGATAGATGGAGATGATGACGCCGACGATAAAATTGATGAACCCGTTGGCGAATCGAAAGACAAACTGATACAGCAGAGGTACGAAGTTGCGGATCATATCCTGTACAACATTCAGCGCGGTGGACAGCTGCGTCGTCGCATAGTTTGCAATGTCTTCTGCCTTGATATAACTGCTGAGGGGCGTATTATCCCAGTTTTCGGCGGTTTCCTTGATCCAGTTGACAAGGTCGGTGACGGAGTTGGTCAGCAAAATAAACAGACTATTGACGCTAGCGCCCAGCTGGGGAATGACATAGACGAGGATCAGGACGATAAGACCGAAAATGACAATATAGGTGATGATCATGGACAGGACGCGAAACAGCCCTCGATGGGTTTTATTGGACTGTACGAATCTTGTGGGAAGTCGAAGCTTTTTCTGCCGTTTCAGCCAAGCGAGGAGTTTGGAGAAACCAGTTTCCAAAAGCCGGACCGCTGGCGTCAGGAAAAAGGTGATGGCCAGCCCGATGATAAATGGACTTAACAGCTTCAAAATAGTGCCAGCGTAGTTTGAGGCCGCGTGGGTTTCGTGTACAAACTTATTGAAAATGATCGCAAAGGCGATACAAATCAAAACTAAAATAAACAATGGCAGATAGCGCAGACTTTTGCGCCTGAATTCCTGCTTATTCATGTATGCCTCCGTTCTGCCGCCTCGTGCAGCGGCAATCTCAGAACCAGGTGCGGCGTTTGCGCTCCGTATTCCGCTCTTCCTGCACATGTTTGTACAGTTTCATCTTTTCATAGGTTTTGATGAATTTGCGGATCATCTCGCT
>JAHZBS010000009.1:14869-28730 GCA_019423265.1 Clostridiales bacterium | reverse complement strand
TCTCTGGCATTCTGGAATTTCAGTTGTCACTGGAATTTACTTTGGCATTCAACCGGAAAAAAAGCGGCCTCCCCTGTCGGGGCCGGCCGCTTGACGATTCCTTTATACGCTGCACCTCAGCCTTGTCCGTAAAGCCGGCGGGCTTCCTGTAAGCTCTCCGCCGGGTCCATGAGCGGCGAATATTCAAGCCCGCACGCCCCCGTGTAGCCTGCCTTATCCACAGCCGCAAAAATAACCTTGTAGTCGCTCTCGCCAAATTGCAGCTCGTGGCGTCCCGGATGTCCCGCGCTGTGCAAATGCGCAATGCAGTCCAGATTTCCGGTGATGTTGGGAATGAGGTTCCCCTCCATAATCTGCTGGTGATAGATGTCGTAGACCACCCTGACCAAGGGGTGATCCACCTCCCGGACGATGGCAAAGCCCTCCGCCGCAGACCAGAGGTAATACCCCGGGTGATTAAACAGCGTGTTGAGCGGCTCAATCATGACGGTAACGCCGGATGCGTCGAGAATCGGCTTCGCAGCCGTCAAGGCCGCCACAATGCTGGCATGCTGCTCTTCCCGAGGAGCGCCTGTGTCCTGCCCCACCTGGGTAATGAGACGCTTGACTCCCACATGTACTGCCGCCTCGCAGCTCTCCTGCAAGCCGGCAAGCCATAGCTGGCGGCAGGCGGGGTCGGTCATCCGGAACTCCGTCGTACACATGCTCAAAAGCTCGACGCCGGTCTCCAGACAAGCCTCGCGGACCGCGTCCAGATCAAGCCCTTTCCAATTGTAGGTCTCCGCGGCGTCAAAGCCCAACTCCCCAACTCTGTGGAGCGCAGCAATGAAATCCAGATCCTGAAAAAAACAGGGGATCGGCACGCATAGTCTCATGCACGGCGCCTCCTTATATTTAGCATACCTGTATCGTCGTCTCTCTGCCTGTGTTCAGCGATGTCAAAATGGCGTCGATGACCTGCACGTGGCGGGTGAGTTTCTCATAGGGGAGGGGCATCTCACCGGTGCGGAGCATGTGGACAAAATGGTCCACCTCCGCCGCGAAGATATCGGAGATCCCAATGTTGTGGTACGTGTTGCTCTTCTTTCCGAACACTAGGCATCCGGATTGTGTACTGCCAGCGGTGTAACACAGGGACACGTCGAAGTCGTCATACCGGGCGATGGCGGACACCGTTCCGTTTGTCTCACAGGCCATCACGCTGCGCATATCATAGCCAAAAGCCGTGAGCGCCATCTCTGTCAGATGCGGGGCGTAGAAATAAAATCCATCATAGATACTGTGAAAGTCAACGGAAAAATTCATGGCGGCCGTGATAAACTCTCCCTTTTCCCGCAGCGCGTCAACTTCCTGGATCACTGGCTTCAAATCGCCAGCCAGCTTGCAGCCCGAGCCTCCCATAACCGGTACCTTTCTCTTACGCGCCTCTTCCAGCAGCGCTGCCGCCTGGGCGGGGTCGGATGTGACCGGCTTATCCAGAAAAAGCGGGATTCCCAGTTCGATGAAAGGCATAGCGTACTGTGCATGGACGGACCCTCTCCGGGATGTGATCATCATGGCGTCAACCTTCCCGGCGAAGTCTTCCGGCTTATCCGCTATAAAGGATACGCCTGTCTTCTCCACAATCTCCTGCGCCGACTCCACATCCGGGCCGTAGACGCCGACAATGCGGGCATCCTCGTGCCGGTACCGGCCCTGCTCGTCGGGCAAATTCAAGAGTTTGGCAAAGGTGATGGCGTGGGAATTCTCCGTCCCGATAATTCCGATTCGATACATAGGGCTTTCCTCCTTATTCTTCCACCGGGCCAAGAGGATTTTGCAGGTGGCACTGTTCCATGACGTACATTTGCTGCTTCACCTGCTCTGGCTTGACAATCAGCGGCATTCCAGCCGTCAGGTGGTCATAGAGATTGCTGTATAGCTTTTTCGCCGCATATGTGAAGGTCCTGGGATCGCTGGTATCCCAGCTTTCCTCCGTCCAGGTCAGCTTTTCGGAGCAGTAGGCCGGCAAGCCTTCCGCATCCTCCAACGGTACGCGGATCAAATGCTGTTTCGGCGCATCTACCTCACTGTAGTACTTCCAGTCGATATGGGTCAGGGAGCCTTTGAGTCCGCCCCGCGTTCCCTGGATTTTGTAGGTATAGGACGGGTATGCGTCACAGGAGCTAATCTCCACATCGATGAGCGGCCGGTCCGGCGCGGTCAAAATCAGCTTTACATAGTCTTCCGCATCGCCAAACGTATTCGCCCGGTCCATCCTGCAAAAGACCCCCGGCGTCCCCTCATAGTAGTCCAACAGATTCAGCGCCTGATCCACCGGGTGCGGCCCGGTATTGTACAGGTTGCCGCCGTTGAAATCCTGGCAGCACTGCCAGTCCCAGCGCCGGCCGTACCCATTGAATGCGATGCTGATCTGCACAGTGCGCCCTAGAACGCCTGACGCCAGCACGTCCTTTATCTTTTCAAAATATGGGGCGAAGCGGGACTGCTGAAAGACCGCAAGCATCCGGTGATTTTTCTCGGCGGCATCGATCATCGCCTGCACTTCGTCCGCTGTTCTCGCGCATGGCTTTTCTGTCAGAACATTGAATCCATGGTTGAGCAGATCCACTGTGATCGGCATATGGAGATGGCTGAACGTGGAATTGACCACAAGATCAATGTCATTCCGGCCGAATAGTTCCCTGTAATCCGCCATGGACTCACAGCCGTACTCTTTCTCCGCGCGGGCGCGGCGGTGCTCCAGCTCATCGACAACCGCCGCGATGGCAAAGCGGTCGGTATCTGTGAGCAGATACTTGCCATGGATGTCCCGGCCGCTTCGTCCCTGTCCAATGATTGCAACTCGTAATTTTTTCATAGTATCCTCCATTCCGGAGCGTCAGCGACGGGGCGAAGAGAAATTTGCGAAGGCGACTTCTCTTCTGCCATAAGAGCTATTTGTGGCGCTCCGGCACAAATAGCCGTGTGCTCTATTATATTTTGGTCAGCAGTTCCCGCAGGTTCTCCAGACACTCGGCCGTGGGCTCATACCCATCGGCTGAAAATGCCGCCCCGCCAGGGCGCTTTAAAAGCGCTTCCGATAGAGCGCCCCTCTTGCGGTAATGGGTTTCCATCACCACATATCCGTCATACCCATCCTCCCCCAGGGCGCGAAACTGGCCCGGGTAATCCACAAGCCCCCTGCCAAAGGCGCAGCCCACCGCCTCCCCCTTTGGATTCAAAACCGCGTCCTTAAGGTGAACATGGGCGACATAGGAACGCAGCCGGCCGTATCCGTCCGGATACGGCACTTCCGCTCCGGGCGTGTACAGCTGATTGCCGGGATCCCAGAGCGCTTGAATCTGGGGGGATCCCACCCCCTCGACGACCGCCGCCAGCTTGGATGCATTGGAGGCGTTGACGCTGGGATCGGCCTCAAGCGCCAAGGTGATGCCCGTTCCCCTCAGCATTGCGGCGGGCGCCTCAAACCGCCGGAGAATGTCTTCCAAGACCTCCTCAAAGGGCTTCCTCCGCCAAAAGGTAAATCCCCGGATAATCTTTGTGTGAAAGGTCTGTGCCATTCGAATGCAGGTTTCCAGTCCCCGCAGACTCTCTGCGATTTCGCTCTCATCCGTCAATTCGCATTTATAAAAGGGAGCGCTGATTCCACAGACGGAGAGACCCGCTTCCTCTGTCTTGGCCTTGATCTCTGCTATATCCTGCGGGGTAAAATCAAATACGCCTTTGTCCTTCACCGTGCGAAGCTCCAGGCCATCCAGGCGGAAACGCTTTGCCAACTCTATGGAGGGCTCCAACTCCTGGGACACCTCATCTGTGATAACCCCTGTCTTGAACATACGGCCTTCCTTACAAGAGCGCGCCGCTGTCCTGATCCAGATAGAGCACGGTCCGCCTGCATGTGCGCAGAATACTTGCGGGGCAAGTTTCCTGGATGGGACCGGTCACTGTGCGGTACACCGCCTGCGCCTTGGTCGGCGCCGGCACCATGCAGTAATGGTAGGGCGCAGCGGTGAGGGCGGGGATCGTCAGCGTTATGGCGTGGGTTGGCACCTGGGATATCTCCTGAAAACATCCGTCATGGACTTGCTGGGTGCGGCACGCCTGGTCCAACTCTACGACTTTCACCAGCCTCGGATCATGAAAGTCCGCCACATGGGGATCATTAAAGGCAATATGGCCATTCTCCCCAATGCCGAGGCACACAATATCCGCCGGATTGTCCCGCAAAAGCGCTTCATACCGGCGGCACTCCGCCTCCGGGTCATCCGCGTTTCCATTGAGACAATTCACGGATGCAAAGGGAGCGTGGTCGAACAGAGCATCCCTCAGAAATTGGGCGAATCCCTGGGGCGCTCCCTGCTCCAGGCCTATGTACTCATCCATGTGGAAGGCGTGAATCCTGGTAAAGTCTACCCTGGGATCCTGCCGGAACCGGATCAGGAAATCCATCTGTGACGGCGCAGCGGCAAAGATCATAGAAATTGTCTCTTTCCCTTTAAGAAGTTCCGCGACGGTGGTGGCCACATCATCGCAGGAAGCTGCGCCCAATGCGTCTCTCGACGGAAATTGTCTGACGCTAAACATCGCGGAATACTGTCCATCCTTGTCTCTCATGATATCCTCCATTCCGGAGCGTTGGTGGCGTGGCGAGTTCTGCCATGGGCGCTATCTGTGACGCTCCGGCACAAATAGCGCTCCCCCTTTTTGTGAGTATAATCCGATAGAAATCGATATCTATTCTCTATCCTATACCAGGATTGAGAGAAAGTCAAGAGCTTTATGAAATTTTTATAGTTGTCTCGGGTTCTTATGAAAAGATGGCAGACAACTTCGTGTCTACCATCCTTATCATTTCATAGTTCCTTATATCCGGAGTCGATATGATACACTTAATTGAATACATTAAGATAATTTATTTTTTTAACCAAAGCAATATTCATATCTTGACATATCATATTTTGTGATTTATAATTATAATAACTATAATTTAAAGTCAATTTTTGTATATTATGTCGTACAAAAAGACTAAATATATAGTTTACTCCCATATTTTACACAAATTGAATAGACGGGATTGAAGCCCATGACTCAACATACTATATCGTCCTTTCGCAACCTTGTCCTAATGCATTTTAAAAAAGAAATGCCGCTAATCGTTATTATGGTTTTCCTTATGACAGCGGCGGGTGTGTTTACAGGATCCTTCATGGCAGAAGCACTGCGCCGTATCACGCAGGCAATCCTCGATATGTCATGGGAATCACTGCGATATGCGTTGCTTTTTTTCGTTGTATTGATTACCGCCAACTTTCTATGTACCGTTTTCTTTAAAACAATCGCTTTTCGCTTGACTCGGGAAATCACAATTTTATGCGAGGATAAGGTCTATGAAAAATACAAACGCCAAGAGTATTGGTGTAATCAGGATGACACTTTAGGTCAAATTAGGAAAAATATCCCTTCCGCAGTAACCACTTTTGTCAATCTCCTATGTTCCACATACCAGACCGCCGTTGTGTTGCTATCCGGATGTGTATATGCAGCAGAACTAAACTGCATCGTTCTACTGTCATCCCTGCTTGTGACAGGCTTACTGTTGCTATTTTCATATCGGGCTTTAGGCAACTTAAAGTCTCTGTATGAAGAGTTCAGTGTAAGGCAGGGGAATTTGTACAATCGCCTGTGGGAGCAGATCCAAAACCGCGAAATCGCAAGATTTTTGATCCCGGACCGTGTGGTGACACCGTATGTAAAGGAAAGCCGCCGTTTTTTGGAGATGACATTGCACGCCAAAAAGATTGCCAACCGAGCGGATCTTTTTGCTTCCTTCGGCAGCACAATTATGATTCTATTGGTTGCAGTGATCGGCGGTGCAGTTGTGATTCAAGGTAAGATGCCGCTATCCAGCTTACTCGCCTTAGTACTCGTCATCCCAATCATATCCTCAAATTTATTTGGGATACCCGGATATATTGCAAATTGGAGATCGATTCTCGGCCAGACCGCTACAATAACCAATTGTTTGCGTGGAGAAGAGGGCCAGAATTGTAAACAAGATTTGATTCACAGCGAAATTAAAAGACTCTCCATATCAAAGTTGAGGTTTCAGTATCCTGATAGGGAACCCCTCTTAACTGATATAACAGTAGAGCTTACAGCGGGCTTTTATTGTATCGCCGGGGTATCCGGCTGTGGGAAATCCACATTTGTAAGGTTGTTAGCAAAATTGCTACCCTATTCAGAGGGAGAGATTCTGGTAGACGGCCAATCCTTAAACAGCCTCAATAGAGAGAGCTACTGGCGCTCCATAAGTCTGGCTACACAAACTCCAGTAATCTTGCAGGATACCTTGCGATATAACATCGTTATGACCGCGGATGACTGTGATGCCGCACGCTTAGAATCTGCAATACAAGATGCCCAACTTGAAGATTTTTTAGAGAACCAGTCAGAAGGGATCCAAACGGTACTATCTCCCGGGACGCTTTCCAAAGGGGAATGTCAGCGCATCAGCATGGCGCGGATTTTTTATCGAACAGCCAACCTGTTATTGTTGGACGAAATCACCTCCGCACTAGATCCGAAAAGCGAACTTGCCATTCTGCGGGCGCTGAAAGAGCGAAGCATGAAGAATAATCAGATTATACTCTGTATATCACATCGGGTTGCCCCGTTGGAAATGGCAGACCAGGTCATATTTTTTGCCAATGGTCAGATTAATGAAAAGGCCCCCCACCAAAAGCTTGTTGAGACCAATGATGCGTATCGGAAATTGCTGACGGAGGTGATACCTTGAACGGAAAATCTAAGGACAAGGGTTTCTTAAAAAGCATTGCTCTGACGTGGCGCATTCTAAGGAAACTCACGGGAAAAAGCGCCTGGATGGTCTTAATCCAAGCTCTGGTTTTAGCCCTCATCATCTGTTATGGCACAATATTTCAGCCATATATTTTGATACAAATCTACGGCGCCTTGGAGACAGGTGATATAAATTTTCTGTACCGGGTTTGTTCCGTTGGCGGCGGAATTATCCTTCTTTTTTTCGGATTGTCTTACCTCAATAATGTGTATTTAGATTTAAATTCCTTCAAGGTAAAACTTCTAGCTTCAAAAAATTCATGCCAAACGCTCTACAAGCTGCCTTTTGATGAAATAAATGCAAAATTTAAGGAAGCGGATCTGCTGAACCGCATTGACACAGCATCCCTTAATATGGTTTCCGTAATCGTTTCCATAGGGTTGATAGTATCAAACACAGCAAGCATTCTCATGTTAGTTGGCATGTTCTCCGATTATCCGCTCCTTTTTATCATCATCACACTTCTCGTTGCATGTTGGGGCTTTTTTTCAGGCCGCTTTGTAATGGATCGGCGCAGAAAATATGAAGTTACGCTCCAAGGTCTCGAGGATGGCGCTGGCGGTATAGCATATAATGCTATCCATGAAATAGATTTTACATCGATGTATGGATGCGCGCAACATTTATATACTCAGTATGCAACTATTAGAAGTCAGATATGGGACACGCGATGGAAACAAGAGCGAGTTTCTATTTTAGCGTCAGCCCTTACCAGCCTGTTTTCCTCCACACTGCGCGGTTCCCTCGGCGCCGTGTTATTCCCTTTTTACAAAAATGGCCAGATGGCCGCAAATCACATCGCTTCCTCCTTCTCAATCTATGACAAGTTAAGCGCTGCCGTAAATCAATATTCGGCTCCCTTTGTGGATATTGGTACGCGCACAGTGAGTGTCCAGCGGCTGAATGAGGTATTCACAGTGGACTCGTCGGGTCATTTGCCTGCGCTGCCAGAAGAAGATGACCTCCTAATAAAAGCTGAGAATATAGAATATAGCATGGAAGACCGGCACATTTTAAAGGGCATTACATTGCGCGTGCGAACGGGAGAAAAGATTGCCCTGATTGGACAAAATGGATGTGGCAAATCGACTCTTTTGCGTATTATCGCAGGCTTATATCACCCGGACAGCGGCACATTCGCCATAAAGAGTTCGCCGGACCCTTGTCGGGATATTACATATATTCCCTCATCCCCTTTTCTATATTCTGAATCGGTTCAGACGAACATTTCCATGAACGGCGATGGCGATCTTGCGCAATCTCTCAAGGCGGCTCAATTAGACTGTGAACAGGAGGGCCTCCTCGACGCGTCGGCGACCTCTCTCTCAGGCGGACAATCCCAACGGGTCAATATCGCTCGAGGCTTGATTCACAAGACTCCCCTATTATTAGCTGATGAACCGACCTCCGGACTTTCTATATCTCAGGGCGAAGAGGTGGTGCAAAATATACTGTCCGCAGCCAAAACTGCCATAATCGTGACCCATCATCCAGCCCAGCTGCGCTACTTTACGCGCATCATCCTGATGGCGGAGGGCAAAATCGTGTCTTCCGGTTCGCTGGAACAGGTTTCGGCTCACCACGAATATAAGCGGTGGATCGGTGAAATTGCTGAAAACACAGCAAATGAGAAAGACGGATGACCGGACGCACGATAATGGATTGAAATATAGATCCAGCTATGGTATAATTTAGCAATAGTAAGTCACTCAAAAAAATGGAGGAAACGCTTAATGAATTTCGGATATTACGACAACGACAACCGGGAATATGTTATAACCCGGCCGGACACGCCCACGCCGTGGCTCAATTACCTGGGCAACGGAGGTTTTAGTGGGATTATCTCCAATACCGCCGGTGGGCTTGTGTTCGATAGAGATCCTGGAAACTTCCGCATCACGCGCTATAACTTCAATCGGATCCCCTACGACCGCCCTGGAAGATACCTCTACTTCAAAGATATGGACAGCGGTGCGGTGTGGTCTCCCACATGGCAGCCCGTGCAAGCGGAGCTGGACAACTACAGCTGCCGCCACGGAATGGGCTACAC
The DNA here is from genome assembly GCA_019423265.1 of Clostridiales bacterium. Next base: position 19,818 of record JAHZBS010000009.1, on the reverse strand, counting down.
AAGAATTTCCTCGGAAAAAGACGGCATCCAAAGCGATATCACATACTTTATTCCGGAGGGGAAGCAGTACGAAATCTGGAAGGGAACTATAAAAAATACATCCGGATCCGCCAAAAACATGAAACTCTTTAGCTATGTGGAATTTAGCTGCTATATTGCAAAGTTCGACATCGAATGCGACTGGCCACGCTACTTTTTTGACTGCCGGAGAAAGGGCAACGCCATCATCTTCAACCCCTCCGACGATTTCATCAGGGAAGAACGGCTGCTAAGCTATATTGCCACGGATCTGCCCATCGAGGGACATGATTGCGCCCGCATTGAATTTCTCGGAACATGCCGCGACGAATCGAATCCCATCGCGGTGGAGCGGGGCGCGTGCAGCAACTCGGACATAAACGGCGACAATGCGTGCGGAAGCTTTTGCTGTCCGGTGTCCCTGGCGCCAGGGGAAGAAAAAAGCTTCGTCTTCACCATAGGAAACGCACGCGACGAAGATGAGATACAGGAGCAGGTGGCAAGCGCATCCGATTCCCGCCTGGCCGATGAGCAGCTCGAAGAGCTCAAGGCGGCATGGAGGAAGAATAGCAGCTATCTCCAAGTCCAAACCCCCGATGAGCAGATGAATACTATGCTCAATATCTGGCATCCCTACCAGTGCCGTATGACCTTTAATTGGTCGCGGTTTATTTCCTTCTACGAGCGAGGGCTGGACAGAGGATGGGGCTACCGCGACAGTATGCAGGATGTTCTCGGCGTTGTCCACTCCGCCCCGGACAAAGTAAAGGAGCGGATACGAACCCTTCTCGGCATTCAGAAATCGGACGGAAACGCGCGCACGCTTTATTTCCCCGGGACAGGGGAATCCATGGGCGGGGGGCGCTCCGACGATCATATCTGGACGGTATTCTCTGTCTGCACCTACGTAAAGGAAACGGGAGACTACGGCTTTCTCCGAGAACCGGTGCCGTTTATCGACGGCGGTGAGGGAACGGTCCTGCAACATCTGAAACTGGGACTTGAATTCACAAAAAATCACCTCGGAGAGCACGGCGTGCCGCTCTTTCTCGGGAGCGACTGGAACGACAGCCTCTCAAAGATTTCATGGGAAAAGCATAAGGCCGAGAGCGCGTTTGTCTTTTTCCAGGCCGCTCATGCAGCCTACGAGCTGATTCATCTCTTCGAGCACTTGAAGGATGCCGAAAACACCCAGTGGGCAAAACAGTACTATGAGTGGTGCCGAAGCGTGGAGCCCGTTCTATGGGACGGCAAGTGGTATCTGCGAGGGTTCACCGATTACGGCGAGAAATACGGCACCGACGACGATGAATACAACAAGATATTCCTAAATCCGCAGTCTTGGGCAGTCCTGAGCCGACTGCCATCGGCGGACAAGGGAAATTCCTGCTTTGAAAACGTCAAAAAATATCTGTTCTGCGACCTGGGCGTTGTCTCCCACGCCCCCGCCTCCTCCGGAATCGACTTCCAGAAGAAATATTTCTTTGGCATGAAGACCGGCATACGCGAAAACGGCGGACTTTTCTTCCACGCGAGCACGTGGGCCATTATCGCGGAGACGCTTCTCGGAAGAAATGAGGATGCGTACTCCCTCTATCACCGAGAGCTTCCCACGGTTCGCAACGACAGGGCGGATGTATGCAAAGTTGAGCCGTATATCTATTCGTCCTCCATGGTCGGTCCCTCCCATGAGCGCTACGGCTCAGGGGAATGCTCATGGCTCAGCGGGACCGCCTCCTGGATGTTTCTTGCCGCCTCTCAGTACATCTTAGGCTTCCGGCCGGATTACGACGGAGTCATCCTCGATCCCTGTGTGCCGCTGGAATGGGACGGCTTCTCCTACACGAGGGTGTACCACGGAATCTCATGTGTGGTTCATTCTCCGAAACTCCCGGCGGAAAACGCCCGCGCCAAAAAAATCATTGTGGACGGGGAAACCCTTGACAGCAATTTCTTGCCTTACGACATGATACGCGGCAAGAAATCGGTGGAGATCGAGATCGTGTATTGATTCGACCAAAAATACAGCCTCTTGGACTAAACAGCGCCCGTATTCATGCGGGCGCTGTTTAAAGGTTAATATCCGCTGCTCAGCAGGAAATCGGACAAGTGCATAATTTTTACGCCATTGATATTGCCGGAGGCGAAGTCATCCAGGGTTACGACATACTTGGGATAATGATCCCTTATTTCAAGCAGATTTGCCACCTCCCTGTCAGATTCCTCCGGCAGCTTGCGGCATACCTGAACATAGATGCGCTCATCCCGCCGCACTGCTACAAAGTCAACTTCTTTTGTTTCGTTCTTGCCGATATACACCGTATACCCTCTTCTCCGAAGTTCAAAGTAAACGATGTTTTCAAGCATTGCGGCGATGGACTTTGGATTGAAACCCATACGGCAATATTTAAGAGAAGGGTCTGCAAGATAAAACTTTTCTTGCGTTTTCAGCACGGATTTGCCCTGCAAGTCATATCTTTGACAGCGATAGATCACAAAGGCTTTTTCCAGCCATTCCAGATAATTATACACAGCCTCGACCGATAGCGTTCGACCCTCGCTTTTCAAAAATTTTGCGATTGCATTGGCGGAAAAAGTTTTGCCGACATTCTCGATGATAAATTTTACAACGCGGTTGAACAAATCAAAATTCGAGATGTTGTGGCGTTTTGCGATGTCGTTTGTAATAACGGAATTATAGATCCCCTCCACGATCTGATAGGCAGATCGCTCATCAAGGCTGCTGAGGGCTACGATCGGGAAACCGCCCATACGCAAATACTCATATAACAATTCTTTCCGAGACAGTTTGCTTGTTTTTTTGAATTCCAAATATTCGGCAAAGGAAAGGGTAAAGACCGGGATCGAAATATACCGGCCTGTTAGATACGTCGATATCTCGCTTGCCATCATCTTTGAATTTGATCCGGTAACGTAGATGTCCGTATTGGCATTTTCAAGCAAGCTGTTGACAGCCTTTTCCCATCCGGTTATCTCCTGCACCTCATCAAGCAAAAGGTAGTAGCGCCCACCGCCGCTCATTCTTTCTCTGATACCCCTATACATATCCTTATCCGTCATGCCGTCGTCAAAATCTTCCGATGTATACCGCATACTAATGATGTGATCTGGGGCAATGCCACAATTTTGCAAATCTTCCCGCAACATTTCCAAAATTGTGGATTTACCGCAGCGGCGGATTCCCGCAAGTATCTTTACCAGCGGAACATCACGGTAGGTTTTCAGTATATCCATATAGTGCGGTCTCAGGATCATGCCATCGCCTCCTCGACTAATAGTATAGCCAAATATACTCCCAAAATCAATAGTTTTTACTTTAATTCTATAAAAACTTTGCTATTGTTATAATTTTTTATTCTATCCTTATAATGTTTGTTGCCCACTGTCTCATAGCCATATTCTCGGCCGCTTCCCAGGGACTCGTCCCGAATCATTTGACAATTCCCAGAATTGTTGCTATGATATAGGGAAGTCCATATCTCTATAGACAAGGAGTGGTCATCAATGCTGACCTTCATTAAAAATGCTACTCTGTTGACGCCTCTATGCAGGCGCAGCGGCGTTATTGTCATTCGGGACCGCCGGATCGAGGCCATCGAGGATCACGTGGAGATTCCCGGCGGCGCGACTGTCATCGATGCCCGGGGGCTTTATGCGGCGCCGGGATTCGTGGATCTCCATGTTCACGGCGGCGGCGGATACGGCGTCATGGGCTGCAACAGCCAAGACATTATCCGTATGTGCCAGGCCCATGCGCAGCACGGTGTCACCTCCATCCTGCCCACTACATTGGCGTCTCCCATCCCCCACCTCCAGCGGGCCATAGAAGCTGTCCGCCAGGCGAAGAAAGAGTATCCCGGTATTCTGGGCATCCACCTGGAGGGTCCTTTCCTCTCCCCCTCCCAGAAGGGCGCACAAAATGAAGACAGCATTCTGCCAGCCACCCAGGAGAATGTACAGGCCCTGTTAGACACCTGGGACGGCATTCGCATGATGGGCGCTGCTCCGGAGGCTGTAGGAGGGCTGGCGCTGGCGGATACTCTGCGGGAGGCGGGGATCGTCCCTTCAATCGCCCACTCCGACGCGGATTATGATACCGTAGTCAAGGCCATCGAGCACGGCTATACCGATGTCACGCACATCTACTCCAGCTGCTCATCCGTAATCCGAAAGAATGGCTACCGCGTCCCCGGCGTTGTGGAGGCCGGGCTCTTGCAGGACGAACTGACCGTTCAGGTTATCGCAGATGGCCGCCATCTGCCCACCGCCCTGCTCCGCCTGATCGTCAAGTGCAAAGGTCCGGATAAAATTTCTCTCATCAGCGACGGCTTAGATTATTCCGCCTCCCATATCGAAGAGGGCACCGTATACCGCCAGGCCAACGGCGTTGAGACAATCTATGAGGACCAGGTGATGAAGCTTATGGACCGGCAGGCCTTTGCCGGCAGCACGGCATCGGGCGACCGCCTTGTCCGGACTATGGTGGAGGTGGGCGTATCCCTCCAGGACGCCATCACTATGGCTTCCACGACGCCAGCCCGGGTCATCGGGGAAGACCGGCGCAAGGGCCGGTTAGCGCCCGGGTATGACGCCGATCTTGTCCTCTTCGACGGCTCCATCTCCATAAAGCTGTCCATGGGGCTGGGACAAATTCTATATTCTGAGCTGGACGCTGAGGCGTAGGGGTATGCCAGACAAAAACGCAACCATCTACGATATCGCCAAGGCCTGCGGCGTCTCCCCCGCCACCGTATCCAGGGTGGTCAGCAATTCTAGCTATCCTGTCAGCGAGCGGACACGGCAGCTCGTTCTCCAGACGGCTAGGCAGCTTCACTACACGCCCAATCTCCTCGGCAAAAGCTTAAAAGCCCAGAAATCCCGGGATCTGGGGATCATCATCCCCACCATCT
>JAHZBS010000009.1:0-14859 GCA_019423265.1 Clostridiales bacterium | reverse complement strand
TACCGCAAACCAGAGATTGAAGAAAAAAATATTAACACCCTAATGGCTAAGCAAGTGTGCGGCATTTTGTTAGTCAGCATCGGCAATCATACAGAACCCATCCGCCGCGCCATAGAGCACGGTTGCCAAGTGATCCTGATGGAGCAGGATTTGGACGTGGACTGCGTGAAAGTTGGCTTTAATTTTTACCAGGGCGCCTACATGGCAACCCGCTTCCTGATCGAGCATCATCACCGCCGGATCGGTTTTATCGGCGCTCCCCTGGACCGCTCCAGCCGTATCCGGATGCTGGAAGGATACCGCCAAGCTCTGACGGATCACCATATTCGGGAGATCCCCCGGGATATCTGCCTATCTGAGACAGAGCGGGACGATACGCGGATCTATGAGTTTGAAAACGGCCGCGCCGCCGCTACATATTTTATCGGCATGGAAGACCGGCCCACGGGTTATGTCTGCGTCAATGATATGACGGCCCTGGGCGCAATTCGGACCTTCCAGTCCGCCGGCCTGTCCGTCCCTCAGGATGTCTCCATCATCGGCTTTGACAACATCCCCTACTCCGAAATCTCCTCGCCCCGCCTGACCACCATCGACCAATGTACCTATAACATGGGAAGCCTATCGACCCGTATGCTAGTAGAAAGTATCGAGGAGCCCACAAAGCCCCGCGCCTCCGTCACATTGGAGCCGACACTGGTGGAGCGGGACTCGGTTCGCACTCTATAGCGCATTTTTTCCTTTTCTTTTTCCCGCCAATCTGCTATAATTCCTGGAAGGAGGTGTTTATATGTATCGCTATAAAACCAGCGGTGTCTGCTCTAGCCAGATTGATTTTGACATCGTTGACCATAAAATTACCCATGTGACTTTCCATGGGGGCTGCAATGGAAATACCCAAGGCATATCCCGCTTGGTGGAGGGTATGGACGTGGACGACGCTGTCTCGCGTCTAAAGGGCGTCCGGTGCGGCGGCAAGGGAACGTCATGTCCCGATCAGCTGGCAAAAGCTCTGGAACAGGCCGCCAAACAATAGCTCCGATCCAAGTTCCATGTACACAAACAAAATCACCCTGCCAGAGGGATGAAACCTCTGTGGGGTGATTTTATTTTGCAATCACAACCGGGCCGTCAACCAAATGACGCCATATAGCGCCAGCAGATGAAGCGGGTAGTAGGCATAGAAGAAATATTTCATTCCGCGCCCCCGCTGTCCATTATACAAGCTCAGCCAAATCCAGGCGCCCCACAAGCCGCTGATAAAGAGCAGGTAGGATTCCGTCACCGCCGTCCCCTGGGAAACGATCAGCCCGGCGGTAAGGACGCCGCAGCCAATCAGCCCCTGGAGCCAGTACGGTTTCCCCTTGACCTGGCCAATACAGTAGATTGCCAGTATCCCGGGGAACCCCCAGTCAAAACCGCCCATGAGGATGGCAAGGCATATGGCCAGGCCGCCAAACCCGATCTGCAACAGCCACTCCGGCAACCAGGGCACTCGGGCTCGGATCTCTTTCTGCCCCCACAGGAGCAGGAGTCCGCCCAGGAGGGTAAAGAGAACATTCTTCCAATCCCCAAAGACAAAATAGAAGGGAAGCATACTCAGTATCGCAAACACTGCCAGCCGGGCTGCATAACGGCCTATATTGCGAGTTTTTTCCAACCCCTCTGTCAGCAGAAAGGCCATAATGGGAAAAGTCCAGCGGCCAATGACCCGCATCCAGATGGCCCAGCCTCCCAGCGCTTCATAAAAGATGTATGCTGTGTGATCCATAGTCATGGCCACAATCGCCAGCACTTTCAGGGCAAATGCATTGACGCCCACCGGTTTCGACGCATCCATAGCCTAAAGCCTCATGGATAAGCCAATCCGCTTCCGCTCTAAATCGAGGCTGATCACCTTTACATCCACCACATCCCCCACGGAAACCACATCCAGGGGATGCTTGACAAATTTATTGCTGAGCTGCGAGATGTGGACGAGGCCGTCCTGGTGGACGCCGATATCCACAAAAACCCCAAAATCGATGACATTGCGGACCGTTCCCTTTAGAACCATGCCCTCCCGCAGATCCTTCATCTCCAGGACATCCGTCCGCAGAATCGGGGCGGGCGCCTCATCCCGCGGGTCCCGGCCGGGCTTGGCCAGCTCGCTCAGAATGTCCTTGAGGGTGGGAATCCCCACGCCAATCTGGGAAGCCGCCCTCTCCTCATCCTGGCCCCGCAGCTGGTTCTGAATCTGGGCGATTCCTCCGCTCCGCACATCCTCCAGAGAGTATCCCAGCAGAGATAGAAGCTTCTGAGCCGCCTCATAGGACTCAGGATGGACCGCCGTATTGTCCAGCGGGTTGTCCCCGCCCTGTATCCGCAGGAATCCGGCGCACTGTTCATAGGCTTTCGGTCCAAGCTTGCTGACTTTCAGCAGGTCGCGCCGGTCACGAAATCTCCCCGTCTCCTCCCGGTAGGTCACAATATTTTTTGCCACAGTTTTGCTGATCCCAGAAATATAAGACAACAGCGACGGAGAAGCGGTGTTCACATCGACGCCGACTTTGTTCACACAGTCCTCCACAACGCCGGTCAATGCCTCGCTGAGCTTCGCCTGATTCATGTCGTGCTGATACTGACCGACGCCAATGGACTTGGGATCAATCTTCACCAGCTCCGCCAGCGGGTCCTGAAGGCGTCTACCGATGGAGACAGCGCTGCGCAGGGCCACATCGAAGTTGGGGAATTCCTCTGTTCCCAGCTTGGAGGCTGAATATACGCTAGCCCCCGCCTCATTGACGATGATATAGGAGACATGGTCCGAAATCTCCTTCAACGTTTCCACCACAAACATTTCCGATTCCCGTGAAGCCGTCCCATTCCCGATGGCAATGATGTCCACATGATGCTTTGCAATCAACTGTTTTAGCTTCTGCTTTGCTTCCGGGATCCGCCCTGGGCCGGAGGTTGGATAGATCACGGCTGTGTCCAACACCTTTCCTGTGGCGTCCACCACCGCCAGCTTGCATCCCGTTCGAAATGCGGGGTCTAAACCTAAAACCGTTTTTCCGGCGATGGGGGGCTGCATTAAGAGCTGCGTCAGATTTTTTCCAAAGACATGGATGGCGCCGTCCTGGGCCTTTTCCGTCAGCTCACCCCGAATCTCATTCTCAATGGATGGCGCGATCAGGCGCTTGTAGGCGTCCTCAATCACCTCTTCAAGAAGCTCCCTGCGCGCTTCCCCGCGGATCATCTGTTTTTCCAGATACTGCAAGATTTCCTCTGTGGGCGCCTCAATGCTCACGGATAGGATCTTTTCCGCTTCCCCGCGATTCAGCGCCAAAATCCGATGCCCTGCCACTCTCTGGACCGGCTCCTGATAATCGTAGTACATCTCATAGACGGATGTGGCGTCGGGATTCTTGGCCTTCGCCGTCAGCAGTCCTTTTGCCGCGGTCAGGCTGCGGATCTGCTTTCGATACTCTGCCTCATCCGCCACCAGCTCCGCCATAATATCCTTCGCCCCTTGCAGCGCGTCGTGTACTGTGGCCACATCCTTCTCCCCATCCACGTAAGCCTCGGCAAGGGTGTTCATATCCGTTCTATCGTCCTGTTGCCACAAGATCATGGCAAGAGGTTCCAGACCACGCTCCTTCGCAATGGTGGCCCTCGTTCTGCGCTTCGGCCGGTAAGGTCGGTACAGGTCCTCCACTTCCACCAGTGTGGCAGCCCTGCAGATCTGTTCCTTTAACTCTGGCGTCAACTTCCCCTGTTCCTCTATCGTCCCCATAACCTGCTCTTTTTTGGCTTCCAGATTTTGAAGGTACGTCAGGCGCTCAGAAAAATCCCGCAGGACTTCATCGCTCATGGAGCCTGTCTTCTCTTTTCGATAACGGGCAATAAAGGGAATTGTGTTTCCCTCCCCAATCAGGGCCAGAACATTGTCCACCTGCCAAGCTTCCAGCTTGAATTCCGCCGCCAGCTGCCGGGCAATTAAATCCGTCCCCTGTCTATCCTCTCCCATTCCTCTGATTTCCTTTCTCTGGTTAGAATGCAAATCGAAATTTTTGCTGCCGCTGCTCGACCAGCGCATCGCCGCTCAACTGTGTCAACTCCTTCAACTCTTTGGCCAACAGTCCGTCGATGGTGGCCATCATCGCAGGTTTATCCACATGGCATCCGCCCTCAGGCTCCTGGAGGACCATGTCGATGACGCCAAAGCGATACAGCTGCGCTGCTGTCAGCTTGCAGACCGACGCCGCCTCCTGAGCCCGCGATGAGTCTTTCCACAAGATGCTGGCAAATCCCTCCGGGGATAAAATTGAATATATGGCGTTCTCCAGCATCCAGACCCGGTTGGCGACAGCCATGGCTAGCGCGCCTCCGCTCTCCGCTTCCCCGATGATGATGGAGATAATCGGCGTCCTCAGCACTGCCATCTCCCACAGGTTCCGGGCAATCGCCTCCCCCTGACCCCGCTCCTCGGCGCCGACGCCGCAATAGGCGCCGGACGTATCCACAAAGCATATCACAGGGCGGTGAAATTTCTCCGCCTGCTTCATCAGGCGGAGCGCTTTGCGGTACCCCTCGGGATGAGGCATTCCAAAATTGCGCTCCAAATTCTCTTTTGTGTTGCGCCCCTTCTGCTGTCCAATGACGGTAACCGGCTGCCCGTGAAACATATCTAAGCCCCCAATAATGGCCGCATCATCCCCGTACTGCCGGTCTCCGTGGAGCTCTATAAAATGATCAAAGATCCCATCGATATACTCCGCCGATGTGGGCCGTCCCTGCATTCTGGCCAGGCAGACTCGCTCCCATGAGCTGATATGGTTCTTTTTATTCTCCACGGGAATTCCCCCCCTCATGCATCGCCAGCAGCTGCGCCAGCGTCTCCCTCATCTCTCCCCTTGGAACGATGGAATCCACAAATCCATGCTTTTTTAGAAATTCTGCCGTCTGGAACTCATCAGGGATCGTCTCCTTGATCGTCTGCTCAATGACGCGGCGCCCCGCGAATCCAATGAGAGCTCCCGGCTCCGCCAGGATGATATCGCCCAGCATGGCGAAGCTGGCCGTCACACCCCCTGTGGTGGGATCCGTCAATACGGTTATGCACAGCTGCCCCGCCTGATTATGACACGCCAGGGCGGATGAGGTCTTCGCCATCTGCATGAGCGAAAAAATTCCCTCCTGCATTCTAGCGCCGCCGGAGGCTGTAAAAATGACCACCGGCATTTTTTGCTCTGTGGCCCGCTCGATGGCCCGCGTGATCTTTTCTCCCACCGCCTGCCCCATGCTGCCCATCATAAAGCGGCTGTCCATAACGGCCACCGCACACCGGTGACCGCCAATGGCGCACCGTCCCGTCACGACGGCGGAGCGCAGCCCCGTTTTCTTCCGCTGCACTTCTAATTTTTCCGTATAACCCGGGAAATCTAGGACATTAACGGACTCCACATCGGCGTCCCATTCTTCAAACGAGCCCTCGTCAACCGTGATGGCAATGCGCATCTTCGCATCCAGGCGGAAATGATAGCCGCATTCCGGACATACGGATAGACTGTCTTCCACATCCCGGATATACAACATCTGGTGACAGCCCGGGCACTTGCAGAAGGGCGTCAACATTGGCCCCGCCTCCAGCTTTTTGATCCCCTGATTTCTGGCTGTTTTCTTCGTTTGCTTGCGGACGGCTTCCTCCGCTTCCTGGCCCGCGTTCTCCACCGGGCCTAAGGAGATATAATTTGTCTTTTTAAATAGATCCTTCAACTGCATTGCCGATCACACTCCTCCGGGGCGCTGTACTACATTTCGTTCTCAATAAAACCCGTATCGAACGCACCGCTGCGGTACGCGGGGTTATTTAAAATCTGATATTGAAATTCGATATTGGTTGTGATCCCTTCCACCACGAATTCCCCCAGGGCTCTCTTCATCCGCAGGATGGCGGTTTGACGGTCCTTGGCGTGTACAATTAACTTTGCGATCATGCTGTCATAGAAAGGAGGAATCGTATATCCCGAATACACAGCGCTGTCCACCCGCACCCCAAACCCTCCGGGCACATAAAGCTGTCCGACCGTACCGGGACACGGCCTGAATCCGTGTTCCGGGTCCTCGGCATTGATTCTGCACTCGATGGAGTGCCCCTCGATCCGCACATCCCTCTGGCTGAAGGACAACGGCTCCCCTGCCGCCACGCGGATCTGCTCCTTCATAATATCGATTCCCGTTACCATTTCCGTAATGGGATGTTCCACCTGAATGCGCGTGTTCATCTCGATGAAATAATAGCGTCCGTCCTTGTCCAGCAGGAACTCCACTGTACCGGCGCTCTCGTAGCGGATGGCCTTCGCCGCTTTCACCGCGTCGGCCGCCATCTGGCTCCGCAGCTCCGGGCTTATGCCCGAAGGCGCTTCCTCCAGCACTTTTTGATGCTTTCGCTGGATGGAGCAGTCGCGTTCGCCCAGATGGACCACATTTCCGTAGGCGTCGCCCATAATCTGAAACTCAATATGTTTGGGATTGACGATCAGCTTTTCAACATACATTGCGTCGTCGCCGAAGGCGTTGCGCGCTTCCGTCTGGGCCGCGGCAAATTGGTATCGGAGATCCTCCCGGTTTGATGCCTCCCGCATCCCTTTTCCGCCGCCTCCGGCGGATGCCTTTAGCATGACCGGATACCCGATTTCGTCTGCAATTTGGACGGCCTCTTCCACATCCAAGACGACGCCAACAGAGCCAGGTACGACAGGCACTCCCGCCTCCCGCATGGTTTTTCTGGCTTCGGATTTATTTCCCATGCGGTCAATCATCTCGGCCGTTGGGCCTATAAATTTCAATCCACACTCCTGGCACATTTCAGCAAACCGGCTATTTTCAGATAGAAAGCCAAAGCCCGGGTGAACTGCATCGCACCCGGTGCAGATGGCGGCGCTGATGATATTGACCACATTCAGATAGCTCTTACCTACGGACGCCTCCCCGATGCAGACCGCCTCGTCCGCCAACTGGCTGTGGAGGGCATCCTTATCTGCTGTGGAGTAGACTGCAACCGTTTCAACCCCCATCTCTCTGCACGCGCGGATAATTCGAACTGCAATCTCCCCGCGATTGGCCACCAAAACTTTCTTGAACACGTGATATGCCTCCGTTCTACTGTGAAAGTCCTGTTCGGTTACTGTCCGATGGCAAAGGTCAACTCCGCTACGGCCGCGATCTTGCCGTCCACTGTCACCGTCCCCTTGCCGACGCCAATCGGCCCTTTACATTTGATAATCTCAACAGTAATATCTAACGTATCGCCGGGCACAACCTGTTTTTTAAACTTTGCGCTGTTGACGGCGCCCATGAATCCAATCTTCCCTTTATTCTCCTCCAAGGACAGCATCGCCACCGCCCCGGCCTGTGCCATGGCTTCGATCAACAGCACTCCTGGCATCACAGGTTTTCCCGGGAAATGTCCCTGAAAGAAAGGCTCGTTGATCGTCACATTTTTTCTGGCCCTCGCCATCTTCCCAGGCTCACATTCCAATATCCGGTCAATGAGCAAAAAAGGATACCGATGTGGAAGAATCTCTTTTATCTGATTAATATCCAGTTCCATTGCTGCCTCCTTACACCGTTACTTCGATTTCAAATAAGGGCTGCCCGTACTCGACTGTGGCTTCATTGCTGACAAGAATCTTTTTTACGATTCCCGTATAATCGCTTTCGATCTCGTTCATTAGCTTCATAGCCTCGATGATACACAGCGTCTGTCCCTTTTTTACAGAATCGCCGACCTTGACAAAGGGAGGGGTGTCGGGGCCTGACGCCGCGTAAAAGGTTCCCACCATGGGCGCTGTCACGAGCTTCCCATATGCATCCAAAACCGTCGTCTCCTTCACAGGCGAGGCCGGTTCCTGGGGTCTCGCCGGCATGGCGTTTTCCTCATAGGCTGCCCCCGTTTTAATGCAGATCTTTGTATCCCGGCCCTCGATGGTGACTTCTGACAGCCTCAAACTCGCCGCCTCCCGCATAATGGCCTTGATATCGTCAACGGAGTACCCTTCTTCTGCGGTTCTCTTTTCTGTAGCCGGCATGGCATTACACCTCCGCTTCCCACTTTTTTAGAATTATAACAGCGTTATGTCCGCCGAAACCTAGGTTATCGCTCATCGCGTATGTCAAGTCCTGTTTCCGACCCACGTTTGGCACATAATCCAAATCTAACTCCGGATCCGGCACCTGATAATTGATTGTCGGCGGAATAAATCCTTCCTGTAGCGCTTTTACACAGGCGATTGCCTCTATGCCCCCGGCGGCGCCCAATCCATGTCCCACCATGGACTTGATGGAGCTGATGGGAATCCGGTACGCCTCTTCCCCAAAAGCCGTTTTGATCGCCCGCGTTTCCACAAGTTCATTGTAATAGGTACTTGTTCCATGGGCATTGATATAGGAGATATCCTTCGGGGTAATCCCTGCGTCCCTCATGGCCAACTCCATGGCTTTTGCCATAGCCTCCCCCGATTCCTCGGGCGCTGTGATATGGAATGCGTCACAGGTGGCGCTGTATCCGACAACTTCCGCAAGAATATTGGCGCCCCGCGCCTTGGCGTGCTCATATTCCTCCAGCACCACGATGCCGGCGCCCTCTCCCATCACAAATCCGGAGCGCTCTTTATCAAAGGGGATGGAGGCTCGATTCGGGTCCTTGCTCTCGGATAAAGCGGTTAACGCCGTGAATCCGGCGACGGTCAGCTCTGTCGTTACATTCTCTGCGCCTCCTGTTAACACCACATCGGCGTATCCGTTCTGGATGGCGCGAAATGCTTCCCCCATGGCGTTGGTTCCCGAGGCGCACGCCGTGGTCACGTCGAATACCGGGCCCTTCAGCCCGTACTCAATGGCTATATTGCCCGCCGCCATGTTGGGAATCACGGTGGGAATAAAGAGAGGAGAGATTCGTTTTGGGCCCTTCTCGATTAACTTTTTCGTCTCCTCCTGAATTGTATGCATACACCCCATGCCCACGCCTATAATGGCGCCCAGCCGGTAGGGGTCCTCCTCGCTTACGTTAAGCCCCGACTCCGACAGCGCTTGGATCGCGCCCACCATGGCGTACTGCGCAAAAAGCGCCATACGCTTTGCCTTCCTCTTGTCGATGTATTGGGTGGCATCAAAATCCTTTACCTCCGCCGCCAGCGTCACCTTGAATTCATCCGTCAGTTGAAATCGAGTGATCGGCCCGATCCCATTCTTTCCCTCTTTAAGACTATTCCAGAAATCGTCCGTTGTATTGCCGACCGGGCTCACCACACCGGTTCCTGTTATGACGGCTCGTTTTCGATCCATGTTGCTTCAATCCTTTCTGTCGAAAATTCGATCGGGTACATCGAATTACATGTGCATACCGCCGTCCACGGACAACACTTGCCCCGTGATATACCGCGCATCCTCTGAGACGAGAAACGCCACGGCCCTGGCCACATCCTCCGGCTGCCCCAGCTCTTTCAAGGGAATGCTCGCCATCATAGCGTCCACAATCGGCTGGGAAAGGTTCTTTGTCATATCTGTCTCGATGAAGCCGGGCGCGACCGCGTTGACCCGCACGCCTCTCATGGCCAGCTCCTTGGCAGAGGATTTCGTTAACCCGATCACGCCCGCCTTTGAAGCGCTGTAATTACACTGGCCCACATTTCCCATGATCCCCACCACAGACGCAATATTGACCACGGCCCCGCTCCTCTGCTTGATCATATATTTGGACGCATGCCGCAGACAGTTGAAGGTTCCTTTCAGATTTACGTCGATGACGGCGTCAAATTCGGCTTCCTTCATGCGCATCAACAGCGTATCTCTCGTGATGCCCGCATTGTTCACTAAGATATCCAGTCGCCCCAAGGTCTTGACAATGGTATCGATCAGCTCCTGCGTCGCCTCAAAATCCGTAACGTTGCAATTATAGGCGGCTACTGCTGGTATCTGCTCCTTTGCCTTCCGCAGACTCTCCTCATCGGCTATATCGCTGATCACAACAGAGGCTCCCCTCTCCGCCAGCACCGATGCGATGCGAAACCCGATTCCTCTGGCCGCGCCTGTAACCAGGGCGATCTTTCCCTCCAAATTTCGGTCCATCTTCCTGTCCTCCTGTCCTGCTTACGCCTGCCGCTGCTCCAAATACTGTCTCAGCGTGGCCGTATCCTCAATATTCCAGACCCGCAGCCCCCTGTCAATCTTTCGGATAAAACCGGTTAAGGTCTTTCCCGGGCCGACCTCCACGAACTCATCCACGCCGTCTTCCAGCATATGGCGGATGGTATCCTCCCAGTACACGCTGGACTGTACTTGGCGCACCAGGAGGCCGGGGATTGCCGTTTCATCTTCTACCTTGCATCCTGTCACATTGGTATAATAGTCCATCGCCGGAGTCCTCCAGCAAATCGACTTAAACTCCTCCTCCAACTTTTCGCCCGCCGTGTGAAGCATGGAGCTGTGGAACGGACCGCTGACCACAAGCGGGATGACTTTTTTCGCACCCGCTTCCTTTAGCTTGGCGCCGGCGATTTCCACTAGGGACCGCTCCCCTGATATAACGATCTGTCCGGGACAGTTGAAATTGGCGGGTTCCACCACGTCAGGCGCTGTACTATCTGCGGTGACCTCCCTGCATATGCGAACCACGGTCTCCCGCTCAGCCCCAAGTACGGCCGCCATGCCGCCTCCGCCTCCGGGCACCGCATCCTCCATCCATTGACCCCGTTTGCGCACCAGGGCCACGGCCTTGGAAAAATCCAAGACGCCGGCGGCCACCAGGGCTGTGTATTCTCCAAGGCTTAACCCTGCCACAGCGTCAGGCCGGGCGCCCTCCTGCTCCAGGATTCGACAAATACCCGCCGACACCGCCAAAAGACACGGTTGTGTAAACTGTGTTTGATTTAGCTGTTCCTCTGGCCCCTCCAGGCAAAGCTTCGTGGCGGAAAAGTCGAGAGCGGCGTCCGCCTCATCCATCGCCTGCCGGAAGGCCGGGAACGTCTCCAACAGATCACGCCCCATGCCGACGCGCTGACTCCCTTGCCCGGGAAATAAAAAAGCTGTCCTCTTCATAGTGCCTCTCTTTCTTCTAGCCATTGCCCCACCGAAATGTGAGGTATTCTATATCATAATCCTCATGGATTGAAATCTTCTAAACATAAGTCCGGTGGAGAGCGCCGCAGTCCATCTCTCCATGTCGCGGCGCCCTCACCTATCCCCGTCTTAAGCTTGCAGCGATTCGATATATTCGACCATGTCCTGGACCGTATTCATCGTACCCAACGCTTCCGTTGGCACTTCCACATCGAATTCTTCTTCGATGCCTGTCACAATCTCGTACAGGTCTAAAGAATCTGCATTCAAATCATCTTTGATACTGGATTCCTGTGTGATCTCGTCTGCGTCGAGTCCCAATTTATCCGCGATGATTTCCTGAATCTTCTCAAATACCATTGCCATAGCCTCCTTTGCTTCAACTTGAGTATATGCTAATTTCCCGGATAACCCGTGAAAATTGACATCAATATTTCTACCATGACAGCAGCGCCGATGCCCATGTGAGCCCTGCCCCGAAACCTGATAGGATAAAACGCTCTCCCCTCTGCATGGCGCCGGCGCGGACTAGATTGTCCAGCAGTATGGGGACCGTGGACGAACTCGTGTTGGCGTTGTCGTGGATCGACATGGGGAACTTCTCCATAGGCGCCTTCATTCGCTTTGCCACCGCATCGATGATGCGAGAGTTTGCCTGATGTAAAATGAACTTCGATACATCCGCGCTCTCCAGGCCGGCGCTCTCCATCACCCGCCGGATACTCTGCACCACCGTTGTCGTTGTAAACTTATAGACTTCCCGTCCATCCATGGTCATATACGGGGTCGCATTTTTCTCAATCTCCGCCAGCATCTGCCTGGGATCGTTGGGTTCCAGTTCCTCCGCTTTAATCCGGCTGAGATAGCGGCCATCCCTGCTATTTAGCTCGGACGATACAATGAGCTGAGCTCCTGCCCCGTCGGCGCCCAATTCTTCTACTAAAAGGCCGCTTCCCTTTTTGGGACCTAACACCACAGCCCCCGCGCCATCTCCAAAGAGCACCGCCGTGGAACGGTCGCTCCAATCCACAAGCCGCGACAAGGTTTCCGCGCTCACGACGAGCACATGCCGGTACATCCCCGTCTGTAAAAATTTATAGGCCGTGGATATGGCGTAGATAAATCCAGAACAAGCGGCTGACAGGTCAAAACACGGCACGCCTGCCGCCCGGATCTCCCTCTGAACTAGGCAGGATACCGATGGAAACCGGTAATCCGGCGTCACAGTGGTGGCGATAATCAAATCGATCTCATCCCCTGTGATACCTGCCATCTCCAAGGCTCTCTTTGCCGCTTTCACTGCCAAGGTCACCGTCGTATCCTTCGTCGCAATATGCCGCTGCCCAATCCCCGTTCGGGTTTGGATCCACTCATCGGACGTATCCATTATCTCGGCCAAATCGTCATTGGAAAGAATCGTCTCGGGCAGGGCGCTTCCTGTTCCTAAAATTCCGATATCTCCGAATCCATCTTGTCGGTTCTGATAATTGTAACACCTCTGTTTTTCCTTTTGATCCATGAAGCTGGCATCTCCTATTCTTTCCAAGTTACTTTGATTTTCAAAGTATATACGATCTAACACTATTTGTCAAGCTTTCCCCTGTGCATGGCATCTTGCACGTCAGGCCTCAGATAAAAAAGCTGTAGCTTTCTCAACATATCTAAACATAGGGATGCGTCCTCCTTCCCCAACGCCTCCCGGAATTTCTGCTGCGCCCTTCTCTCAAAAGTCTCGTGGATCTTGGCCGCGGCGGCTCCCCTCTCCGTGGGCTGGACCAGCACGATACGGCGGTCCGTATCCAACCGTTTGCGCTGCACATATCCTTTTTTGGCTAAGCGGTTGATGGCGATTGTCAGCGTGCCCAGCGTGATCCGAAGGCTCGAGGCAATATCCGTCATCGTCGGATTTTGCAGATTTTTAATCGTACAGATGGTCATAAGCTCAGTCACAGAAAGATCGTGATAAAGACTCTTTTTGAGCTCCCGCGCCTCCATATACTCCAAATCTTTTTGAAGGTCGCACAGGAGCTGATAAATCATCGTATCCTTCATTCTATCCGCCTTCCCTCTAACGTCCGCCTCTCAGTAACAGCTAATCTCTTTTACGATTATACTCGAAAGTATTTTGAATGTCAAACCTTTTTCATCGACAGATTCTCTCAAAAGAGGCTATTCCACTTTTTCAGTACATTAGCCTCCGCATATGGGGGCGGCATTTACAAAAAAAAACCCTCCCACAGCGAGAGGATTTTCAAAAATAAAAAGGGGGAATAATACTACGGTTATTATCATAGCAAAGGGATATGAATTCTTTGTAAACGCCAGCTTACGTATCCATTACAATCTCCTTACTTTTTCCATACGCGGCTCCACATTATACTCTTATAGCAAAAAACCGCCGCGCAATCAATCATCTTGATGGCATAGCGGTTCTTTCCCTGGCTAAAACGGAATCCTTCGTATCCAATATCCGTAGTCGCCTTCGCTGGGTGGTCTACAGCTGGAAGTTTTAAATTCCGTAAAGCCCCATTTCGCGCCTTGCTCTTGTTGGGCAGCAGCATACCGGTATGGGACTCCGAGAATGCACACGCCATCCTCGCTGTTATCTTGGCTTCTCCCCAAAATTAAATGTTTGTACCGCGTATAGCCGTGTAGAATAAAAGGGCTATTATCCATGGACCAGGTGTCCAAAGGCAGCACAGCCATATCCCGCGGGTCGATTCGGATCCAATTTTGATCGCTCTCCCGGTATGGATAAATGGAAGGGTATTCCGAAAACATATACTCAAGCGCGCATCGCGTTTTGGCAGGGTCTAACATAGCCATAGGCTGTGAATCCGGCGCAGCCTGCACCGGTGGTTCCGGATTCGGCTCCGGATTGAGTTCCGGTTCGGGCTCCGGATCGGGCTCCGGCCCAAACTCTGGTCCTGGCAGCGGAACCGGCTCTAGCTCCAACTCTGGCGCCGGCATCGGTACCGGTTCTACCCCCGGCTCCGGCTCTGGCAGCGGAACCGGCTCTGGCTCCTCCTCTGGCTCCCCATGCTCCAGAATCAGGAGTTTTTTCTTGGGCTCCTCCCCAACCGGCTCCTCGCTGGTGCTCTCTTCAATGATCAGGGCTCTGGCAGAAGCTTCTTCGCCTACCTCCCTTGGTTCGCTGTCCCCCTCCGTATCCTGCTCCTCACGCTCTTCAACCGCTTCCACCTCTTCCGGTTCCTCTGAAACCATAGGCGGCTGTGGCTCCACAACCTCCGGCATCTCCTCTGGCTCCGGCGGAAGGTTCTCCGGTTGAGCGGGGACCGGAACAGGGCGCGGAGGTGTGGTCTGATCCACATTTTGTTTGTCCGTCCACGTGACGAGATCCTGGCGATATCCTACCAGGACATCCCGGGGTTTCGACGGAGCCGGCGGGTCTGTCCGAATCACAATGGCGGCATAAGCGCTCATTGCCAATCGGGGATCCGCATTGTACACAATCTGCCCGCGATATTCTAACTGTGCGGATCCCTGACTCCCTGGCCGCAGCGATCCGACTTCATACTCTTTAAATTCCGATTGACTGACACAAATAAGAAAAGCTTTATACGTATCCCCCGAGGTCAAGACCCCTAACCCGTTCAGCAGAATTTTTACCTTCAAAATATCGTCCCGGATTTCGATTCGACAGGTCCCGTGAGGCGTCTGCCCCTTGAACCCATATCCGGCCTTTTGTTCCTTTAACTCAATAAATTGCCTTATGTAAGTCATGAAATCCCTCCTGCA
>JAHZBS010000089.1 GCA_019423265.1 Clostridiales bacterium | reverse complement strand
TTTTGAGTCCGCCTCGTCTGCCAATTCCAACACACCGGCTAACAACGAACATTATAATACCACATCCAAAAGTTTGTGTCAACACCTTTACCAAAAAATGCAGCATTTTCTAAACTTCAAATTCTTCCCGCCTGGGGACTTCTCAAACGGTGAAAAATACTGTATAATATCCAAGAAAGAGATGAGCAGCGCGAGTATGCTATTTGTGTCGGACTGTCACAGATAGCCTCTTTTTGCCGCCGCAAATCGAATATTCGCGGTGTGTTGTCAGACCAAAGCGCCGCGGAATGGAGGATACAATGAAGTCACAGAAAAAAACTTTGGCCGCCTGCTACATCGGGTATATTGTGCAAGCCATCTCGATCAATGTCCCGCCAGTCCTGTTTATCATCTTCCAGGAGGATTTTGGCATCACCTTCGAACAGCTGGGCCGCCTGGTATTGATCACCTTTTTTGTGCAGATGCTTGTGGATGTGGTGATGGCAAAGTTGATTGCCAAGACAGGATATCGGGCGCCGTCGGTGATCGCCCATCTTTTAGCGGCTGTTGGATTCGGGATGATGGCGTTGGCCCCGAATCTTTTTCCCGGACACGTATACGGTGGCCTGGTGTTAGCCGCGTGCATATACGCCGTTGGCAGCGGTCTGATCGAAGTGCTGATCAGCCCAATTGTGCAGGGCCTCTCATTTGAAGAAAAAGGACCGGCCATGAGCCTGCTCCACTCTTTTTATTGTTGGGGTCAGCTGGGGGCGGTGCTGATATCGACGCTGCTTCTGCTCATCCTGGGGCGGGATCACTGGCAATGGATCATGGCTATCTGGATGCTCGTTCCCCTGATCAATGTGGTTCTATTTTGGAACGCCCCCCTCCCGGAGGTCGAGGCGGGGGAGGAGATGGGAGGACTGCGCCGGCTGTTCAAGAGCAAGCTATTCTGGATTGCCGCCCTTATCATGGTGGCCTCCGGCGCGTCGGAGCAGGCGATGTCCCAGTGGGCGTCTCTATTTGCGCAAAAAGGATTGCAGCTCAACAAAACTTTGGGCGATCTGGCCGGCCCCTGTTTTTTTGCTCTGTTGATGGGGATTGGCAGGATGCTGTACGGAATCAAAGGCGCCAAGCTCAACATTAAGAATATGCTCACCATCTGTGGGTTGCTCTGTATCGTCTGTTATCTGACCGTCGTCCTTTCACCGTGGCCGATGCTCTCCCTGCTGGCGTGCGGCGTCTGCGGGCTGTCCGTAAGCCTTATGTGGCCGGGAACGCTGGTGATTGCGGCGGATGCCCTGCCTGGGGCCGGCACGGCCCTGTTTGCGCTGATGGCCATGGGCGGCGACATAGGCTGTTCCGCAGGCCCATGGCTGACAGGATTCGTCTCCGACGCGGCGGCCAAGTCCCAATGGCTTTTGGACAAAACGGGGATGGAGGCGGAGCAGGTAGCTCTGCGCGCCGGCCTTATTGCAGCCGTAGTGTTTCCTGTGACGCTGGTTCTTTTGGTCCGGTGTATCGGTCGAAAAAGAAAAGAAACTTAAGATTTTATAAATTCAGAGAAAAAATTGGGTTTTTTATCCTTAAATTTGGTATACTGTTGGTAGCAAGAAGAAAACTGCCGGGCATATGGGGCAGATGGAGGCCGCTATCGGCGCCGGAATGGAGTTAGGCTATTTGTGCCGGAGCGCCACAAATAGCTCTTATGGCAGAAGAGAAATCGCCTTCGCAAATTTCTCTTCGCCCCGTCGCTGACGCTCCGGAATGGAGGATTAGCATGAAAGACAAAATATTACTGGTGGACGGACATTCCATAGCGAATCGGGCATTTTATGGCGTGCCGCTCCTCTCAAATTCCCAAGGGGTGTACACCAACGCGGTGTATGGATTCATCAACATTTTTATGAAGGTCGTGGAGATGGAAAAGCCTGACCGAGCCGCCGTAGCCTTTGACCTGAAAGCGCCGACATTCCGGCACAATCTGTACGCCCAGTATAAGGGAAACCGGTCCCCCATGCCGGATGAGCTTCACATGCAGATTCCTATCATTCAGGAGATTTTGGATAAAGCAGGAATTCAGCTGCTGATGATGGAAGGCTTTGAAGCGGATGATATTCTGGGAACCATCGCCAAGCGGCACGCCCATCAGGGGGACGAGGTGACGGTGCTCTCCGGAGACCGGGATCTGTTGCAGTTAGCGGAAGAAAACTTGAAGATTCTGATTCCGAAGACAAAAAAAGGCGGAACAGAGCTGGAAACCTATTTTCCAGCCGATGTAGAGGCAAAGTATGGAGTTTCCCCAGACGGATATCTCCAGATGAAGGCGCTGATGGGCGACCCATCCGACAATATTCCCGGAGTGCCCGCAATCGGAGAAAAGACGGCTGCCAAAATCATCCAGGAGTATCAATCCGTAGAAAATGCCATCGCACACGCGGCACAGGTGAAGCCAGCCCGTGCGGGGCAGAACCTGGAAGAATTTCAGGAGCAGGCCCGGCTCAGCCTGACCTTGGCGACAATCTGTACGGACTGCGCCATATCGGAGGATGTCAGCCCATTTTCCCCGGATAATTTCCAAAATCCGGCCTTTATTCAGGTGCTGAAACAGTACGAATTCAAAAGCCTCCTTGAACGATTTTTGCCCAAGAGCGGCATGGCGGAGCAGATGAGCTTGATGGAGGATCAAGGGCTGGAGGAGACTGAGCCGGCACAAGAACGGCAAGACCTGCACCGCGTACAGTCGCGGGAGGAGTGGAGAGCGCTGTGCCAGAGATTGGAGCAGGCGCCGCTCATCGCCATGGAGATCTTGGAAGAGGGAGAGAGCATTCAGGGGCTCAGTCTGTGTTCTGAAGAGGAATGCGCCTGGTGGGTGGAGACCAGCGTGCTCCCATGGAGCGAGCTGGCCGGCGATCTGAAATCCATCATGGAGGATGAGCGGATCCTAAAGATCGGACACAATTTTAAAGAAGAATACCGGGCATTTTTCTCCTGCGGCGTACAGCCCAAGGGCGTTGGATTTGATACGATGATTGCGGCGTATCTGATCAACCCGTCCAAAGATACCTACACCATCGATGAGCTATCTGCCATTTATCTCGGAGAATTTACATCGTCGGAGATCGAAGTGCTGGGATCTGGGAGCAAAAAGCTGTCCCTGCTGGATCTGTCTCCGGAGAGAAGAACCCTTTATGCCGCATCCCTGGCGCAGATCGTGTATCGAGCCTATCCAAAGATGAAGCAGGAGCTGCGCGATAAGGGGATGGAGTCGCTTTTTTATGAGGTTGAACTGCCCCTCGTAGAAGTATTGGCATCCATGGAGCAGATGGGAATCAAGGTGGATGTCCCGGTGCTCAATGAGATTGGGCGCTTCCTGACAGGGGAATTGGCGAAGCTGACCGAGACGATCTATGATATGGCAGGGGGGCCCTTCAATATCAATTCCCCTAAGCAGCTGGGGGAAGTTCTGTTCGAGCGGCTTGAGCTGCCGGTGCAGAAGAAAACGAAGTCCGGCTATTCGACTTCCGCGGAGGTGCTGGAAAAGCTGAACCCTCTTCACCCGATTATCGGCAACATTCTGCTTTTTCGGCAATTGGGCAAGCTACAGTCTACCTATGTGGAAGGCTTGGCCCCCTATATCCACCGGGAGGATGGAAAGATCCATTCCCGATTCCAGCAGACGGTTACCGCCACGGGGCGACTGTCCAGCACGGATCCGAATCTACAGAATATTCCCATCCGCATGGAACTGGGGCGGCAGCTTCGAAAAGCCTTCGTGCCGGAAAATAGCGACTTCTTCTTCATGGATGCGGATTACTCTCAGATCGAGCTGCGGCTATTGGCCCATATGTCCGGGGATGAAAAGATGATCGAGGCGTACCAGCGGGGAGAGGATATCCATCGCCTGACCGCGGCCCAAGTCTTGGGAGTTTCGCCGGAGGATGTCACACCGGCGCAGCGAAATTCCGCAAAAGCCGTTAATTTTGGCATTATCTATGGGATCAGCGCCTTTTCCCTGAGCGATGACCTTCACATAAGCCAAAAGGAGGCATCCGAATATATCAAAGCCTATTTTCAGCAATATCCCAAGGTCAAAGGATTTCTGGAGGAATGCGTGGAGTCAGCCAGAGAACGGGGCTACGGCGTAACGATTTTCGGGCGGCGCAGGAATATTGACGAGCTAAAATCTAAAAATTTCAATATGCGGTCTTTCGGAGAGCGGGTGGCGAAGAATATGCCGATCCAGGGGAGTGCGGCGGATATCATCAAGATCGCCATGGTGAGAGTGTATCAGCGCGTCAAGCGGGAAAAGCTGCGCAGCCGGCTGCTGTTGCAGGTCCATGACGAGCTTCTCATGGAGGTGTACCGACCGGAGGAGGAGGCCGTGCGCAGGATTCTGGAGGAAGAGATGACGGGCGCGGCCGATCTGAAGGTGCCGCTAGAGATCGATATCCATACGGGAGAGAATTGGTATGAAGCAAAATAAACCGGTTATCGGGATCACCGGAACCATCGCCGCGGGAAAGAGCACGGTATCCCGCTATTTCCGCGATGCCTACGGAATTCCCATTATCGACGCCGATGCAGTGGGGCATGAGGTGCTGTCAGAGTGCCCGGTAAAGCAGGAGTTGACAAAAGCCTTTGGCAGCGATATACTGGATGCGGATCAGGGCCAAGTGGACCGGCGAAAGCTGGGGGCGATTGTATTTGCCGATGCAAAAGCGCTAACCCGGTTAAACGCCATCACACACCCCGTCATCTGTATTCGCATTGAAGAGGCCATCGGGAGAACCCAGGAGGCTGAACCGGAAGCTCCTTTTCTTTTAGTTGAAGCTATTGAGCTGCTGCGCTCCCCGCTGAAGGACATGGTGCGGGAAGTGTGGACTGTTTGCGCGGATCCCCGGGTGCGGATCCGCCGGATAATGAAGCGGCAGAATCTGACGGAGGCGGAAGCCGTGGCGCGGGTTCAGAGTCAGTGGAGCGACGAGGAATACAGGCGCAGGGCAGCGGTGGTATTCGATGGCGGCGGCGATACGCCGGCGCTGTACGCACAGTGCGACAGAGTCTATGCGAGGATGATGGAAAAGGGAGAGGAGAGAGGCCATGCGTAAACTGCACAATCCGCAATTGCGGATATGTCTGCTGTTGATGCTATGCGTCTTGACAGGCGGATGCTCTCCTATAGGCGAAGAGCAATCGTCCCAGACTTCGGAGCCACAGGAAAATAGCCATGAATCCGTGACGGATCTCTCATCCGCGCCGGAGGAATCGGAGACGGAGCCGATTCCCATGGCGGGCGGCGAGCTGAGCCTGACGGTGCAGAATCCGCAGACGCTCAACCCTCTGCTGACCGACGATGAAGACACGGCGCAGATGCTGAATCTGATCTTTAGCCCTCTGTTGGACATCAACCAGCAGGATGAGGTGTGCCCCTCCATTGGCAGCAGCTGGGAGTGGTCGGAGGACAACCGCACCGTCACCATCACCATCAACACGGATATCCTGTGGCAAGACGGAAAATCCGTGACGGCGCAGGACGCCGCCTATTCGATCCAGGTTTTGCAGCAGGCGCCAGAGACTGTCTATTATAAGTCCTGCGTCCAATATATCGAATCCGTCCGAACGTCAGGCAACGACCAGCTGATCGTCACCTTTACCAATGCGTCCAGACTAAACCTGAAGCGGCTGTACTTTCCGGTCATCTCTCAATCGTACTATACCGGCAGTGTGGGGGAGGGGCTGGACAACGCTTTCGCTCCCATGGGCAGCGGGCCGTACAAGATGGAATCGTATCAGGCGCTTCGGGAACTTCGGCTGGTGTCCAACGATACGTATTTCAAGCAGGTGCCTTTTATCACCAATATATCGGTATATCTGAGCAGGGATGAGACAGCCAAGCTGGAGGCGTTCAATCAAAAAAAGACGACGCTGTTCCACACAGAATTTCTGAATTGGGGAAATTACATCAACCAGAAAAGCCTGTCAATGTACAGCATCGACAGCCATTATGTCCAAGTGCTGGCATTTAATATGAAGAAGCCGTTGCTGGAGGAAGCCAGGGTTCGCAAAGGGATTGCCATTAGCCTCAACACGGCGAAGATTTTAAAAAACGTATGGTTAAACAAGGGAACGCTGGCGGAGGCGCCCATCTATCCGAACGGCTGGTATTCGCCTACAAATCAGGCAAACTATACCTATGACGCGGAGAGAGCCGGCGAGTATTTGCAGAATGCCATCGATAGTCAGCTGACCATTCTTGTCAACACATCGGTCCCTGACCAAGAGGCCATTGGGGAGGAAATTGCGGATGCCCTACAGCGGATCGGCTTTGTGGTGGCGCTGGACCGAAAAGAAGAGACGGCCTATAGCCAGGCATTGCAGGAGGGAAATTTTGATCTCGCCCTTTGCAGGTTTAGAGTTCTCGACGAGATGGATATAGCGGAGATCCTCGGCTCCAAAGGTTCCCAAAATTACACAGGATATGCAAGCCGGGATATGGACGCAGCGCTGGAAGCCATCGGCACACAGACGGAGGAGGAGACGATCCATCAAGCGTTTGTGAATCTCGCGCAGCAGGTGGTGGAGGATCTCCCGTATTTCACCCTGTTTTTTCAGAGGCAGGCGACGCTCACCGGGCTGAATGTGCGGGGAGACTTGGAGCCCACCTCCTATAACGTATATCGGGGTATTGAAAATTTATTTATCGCGCAGCAGTAGCGGCAGAAATGGAGGAAACAATGAGAGGGATTATCACGGTGGTTGGGATCGACAAGGTTGGCATCATTGCAGAGGTTTGTACTCTGTTGGCGAAGAATCAAATCAACATTTTAGATATTTCTCAGACGATTACCGGAGGGTATTTCCACATGATGATGATCGTCAACATGGAAAATTCGATTCAGGAATTTCATCAGGTCTCCGATGCGCTGGATGCGCTTGGAAACCAGTTGGGCCTCCAGATTAAACTACAGCACGAGGATATTTTCCAGTCCATGCACCGAATCTAAGTTTTCCAGCGGAAGAAAGGAGCAACGAGCCTTGGTCAATCTAAATGAAGTACAAGAAACCAATCGGATGATCGAAGAAGAGAACCTGGATGTGCGGACGATCACCATGGGCATCAGTTTGCTGGACTGTGCCCACTCAGACTGTTCAACGTTCCGGCAGAAGATCTATGACAAGATTACAAGAAAAGCGGAAAACCTTGTGAAGACGGGGGAGGAGATCCAGAAAAAATTCGGCGTTCCCATTGTGAATAAGCGGATCTCCGTAACCCCTGTGTCTATCTGTTCCGCCGCCTGCGATCACGCGGATTTTCCGGCTATTGCCCAGACTCTGGACAAAGCGGCGGCCCAGGTCGGCGTCAATTTTATCGGCGGTTTTTCCGCACTTGTGCAAAAGGGAATGACGTGTACCGACGAAGCGCTTATCGAGAGCATACCGGAGGCGCTGGGCAATACCCAGAATGTCTGCGGCTCTGTCAACGTGGGATCCAGCCGCTCCGGTATCAATATGGACGCAGTCCGAATTCTGGGAGAAAGGATTCTGGATCTGGCCTACGTCACAAGGCATGAGGACTCCATCGGCTGCGCGAAGCTCGTCATATTCTGCAATGCGCCGGAGGATAACCCTTTCATGGCCGGCGCTTTCCACGGCGTTGGGGAGGCCGATACCATCATCAATGTGGGCGTTTCCGGCCCGGGCGTGGTGAAAAAAGCCCTGGAATCGGTGAAAGGGCAGAATTTTGAGATTCTCTGTGAGACCATCAAGAAGACGGCATTTAAAATTACCCGGGTGGGCCAGCTGGTGGCGCTGGAAGCCTCCAAGATGTTAGATGTCCCCTTTGGCATCATCGACCTGTCCCTTGCGCCCACGCCGGCGGTGGGGGATAGCATCGCGGAGATCTTTGAGGAGATGGGGCTGGAATGCGCCGGAGCGCCTGGAACCACAGCGGCGCTGGCCCTGCTCAATGATCAGGTGAAAAAAGGCGGGCTCATGGCCTCCTCTTTTGTGGGCGGTTTGTCGGGCGCGTTCATTCCTGTCAGCGAGGACCACGGCATGATTGAAGCCGTTAAAAAAGGCAGTCTGACTCTGGAGAAGCTGGAAGCCATGACCTGTGTCTGCTCCGTTGGACTGGACATGATCGCCATACCCGGCGATACCCCGGCCACATCCATCTCCGGCATCATCGCGGATGAGATGGCCATTGGCATGATCAACTCCAAGACGACTGCCGTGCGCATTATCCCCGTACACGGCAAAACGGTAGGGGACAGGGTCGAGTTCGGCGGGCTGCTGGGGTACGCGCCCATCATGCCGGTCAACCGGTTTTCCAGCTATGATTTTATTCAGAGGGGCGGGCGTATCCCTGCGCCGGTTCACAGCTATAAGAACTAGGAGCGCTCCATGGGGTATTGGAACAGCAGAGGACTGCGGGGAAGCGTCCTAGAAGAGCTGATCAACATGACCAATGAGCTGTATCGAAGAGAAGGGGTCGCGCTGATTCAAAAGATCCCCACGCCCATCAAGCCGGTGGACTTTGATTCGGAGAAAAAGATGATCCGGCTTGCCTACTTCGAGCAGAAGAGTACGGTGGATTATATTGGAGTCATGCAGGGGATACCGCTGTGTTTCGACGCCAAGGAGACAGGAAAGAAGAGCCTGCCCTTCTCCAATATCCACGAGCATCAGGTGAAATTCATGGGGGATTTTACAGCCCAGGGAGGGCTGGCATTTTTGCTTGTCCATTTTTCCATCCAGGATGAATATTTTTTGCTTCCTTTTGAGACATTAGAAGAGTATTTTCAAGGGGGAAGCCGGAAATCCATCCCCTATGAGGCTTTTGAGCCACAGTATGCGATCCCTTATGATGCAGGTGGATGCCTTCACTACCTGAAAGCCGCGTTAAAATATTACCAAAATCAAAGGAAAAATTTGTGACAAAACATGAAAATAATTTTTGCCGTAGGTATTGAAAGTTATTGGAAAGTCTAGTATATTTATAAGTACTACTGACGCCCGCTGTGACGGTGCTGAAAAGCGGAAAGGACGGAAGAGAATGGGATATTCCATCGTTGTTGACGCCATGGGCGGGGATTATGCGCCGGAGGCTCCGGTCGAGGGCGCGCTGGCGGCCCTGAGAGCGTTTGACGACTTGACGGTCACGCTGCTGGGTGATACGGCCGCAATCGAAAAGGTTTTAGAGGGAAAAGAATACAATCGGGACCGGCTGCACATTCTACATA
>JAHZBS010000088.1 GCA_019423265.1 Clostridiales bacterium | reverse complement strand
GAGTCCTGCTATAGTATATGCATCACCGATGGGAATATTGCCCATCGATTTTATCGAAACCCCGGACCTCGACTCTGCCGTTTCAACACCGACAGCCGAATCCCCCGCTCAGAATCAAGATCAACACAAGCCAAAAAACAAGGTCGTCGAGGTTAGCACAGCCGGCCCCCAGCCCTGATCCTTGGCAGCAGCTTAGAAGTAAAAGCAGAATCAGCAAGGAGTTATCTTTTCCACATCCCTGCATCAGGTCACTCATGTAAATCCCTCCCACATCCTAATACCAGGTTTCTACTGTATACATATGAGTCCCCCTTTGTCCAATATGCAGTATGGCAGTTTTTGCGGCGGCTTTTTTTCACAAATGAACCTTGTAATCTCATGCAAAATGCAGTATGATAAAAAGGTACTGTAGATAATATTTTCTTCGCTAAATGTCAGGGGGAGGGGAAATGGAAAGTTATCGCCTGAACGGTTCTCAGGAATATACGGGGGAAGAGCTTCGATATCTAAGCTTATTGTCAAAGAGCTATCCCAGCATTCAGACAGCCTCCAATGAGATCATCAATCTGAAAGCGATCTTAAATCTTCCCAAGGGGACGGAGCATTTTTTGAGCGATATCCACGGGGAGTACGAAGCGTTTCTCCATATGCTGCGCAATGCGTCCGGGGTGATTAAAACAAAGGTTGATGAGGCTTTCGGCACGACCTTGCGCCAGGAGGACCGTCAGACGCTGGCGACGCTGATTTATTATCCGAAGGAGAAGCTGGAAATCATCAAAAAGCAGGTTGCGAATCTGAATGATTGGTACCGGATTACGCTGTATCGGCTGGTGGAGATCTGCCGCAATATCTCATCCAAGTATACCCGATCGAAAGTCAGACAGGCGCTGCCGAAGGAGTTTGAATTTGTCATCGATGAATTGATCCACGGCTACGATCACATGCCAAATCAGAATGAGTACTACCAGCAGATTATCGATACGATCATTGAAATCGATCGGGCGGACGCCTTCATCACGGCCCTGTCCCAGCTGATCCAGCGGTTGGCCATCGACCATCTGCACATCATTGGCGACGTGTATGACCGAGGGCCGGGAGCGCATATCATCCTCGACGAGCTTATGAAGTATCACTCCGTTGACATCCAATGGGGGAATCATGATATTTTGTGGATGGGCGCCGCCGCGGGAAATGCCGCCTCGATTGCCAACGTGATCCGAATCTGCGCCAGATACAACAATCTGGACACCCTGGAAGACGGATATGGAATCAGCTTGCGGCCGCTGGCGCTCTTCGCCCAGGAGACCTACAAGGAGGATCCCTGCGGGAAGTTTTTTCCTGAGATATTGGGAGAGAAGCACAGCAGTGAGCGCGATCTTCGGTCCATCGCCCGCATTCACAAGGCGATTACCATCATTCAGCTCAAGCTGGAAGGACAGATCATGGGGCGTCGGGATGATTTTCAGATGAGGAATCGCTCTTTTCTAGAAAACATGAACCTTGAGGACGGCGTGGTTACAGTGGAAGGACATGCCTATCCTCTGATCGATACATATTTTCCCACATGGGACGCTCAATCCCCACTGGTTCTATCCGCGCAGGAGCAGGAGGTGGTGGACCGCCTTGTCGTGTCTTTCTCAAACAATGAGAGGCTTCAGACCCACGCGCGGTTTTTATTTTCCAAGGGAAGCATGTACACAGCCTACAACTCCAATCTGCTGTATCACGGCTGCATTCCCATGGAGCAAAACGGAGAATTTTCAGCGGTGGCGCTCAATGGCCAGGCGCTTAAGGGAAAGGCGTTGCTGGATAGCCTGGAGCAGACAGCGCGGCAGGGATACTTTGCCAAGCCGGGGAGTATCCAAAAGCAGAATGGCCTCGATACCCTGTGGTATCTGTGGTGCGGCGCCAAATCCCCGCTGTTCGGCAAAAGCAAGATGACGACCTTCGAGCGATATTTTCTGAATGAGCCCGACCTAAATGAGGAGGGGAAGGACCCGTACTACAAGCTGGTGGATGACGAGGAGACGTGCCGCCATATTTTAGAAGAATTCGGGCTGGACCCGGAGACATCCCATATTATCAATGGCCACGTGCCGGTTAAAGTAAAAAAAGGGGAGAGCCCTATCAAGGGCGGCGGTAAGCTGTTGATTATCGACGGAGGGCTTTCGAGGGCCTATCATGAGCAGACAGGGATCGCTGGGTATACGCTGATCTATAACTCGCAGGGCATGAGCTTGTCCGCCCACGAGCCGTTTGAATCCACTGCGAAAGCTATCGAGGAGGAAAAGGACATCCACTCAAAAACCATCGTGCTGGAGCGGCGATATGACCGGCAGATGGTGAAGGATACTGACAACGGCCGAATTCTGAAAGAGCGAATTCACGATCTAGAGCGGCTCCTGTGGGCATATCGCCTGGGGCTGATCAAGGAACAAGCATAAGTGACAGAAAAGAGGGGAAGCGCAGATGGAATACTGTTATGTTGGAACATACACGGAAGAGGACAGCAAGGGGATCTACGGCGTAGCGGTTGAGCATGGAAAATTCAGCGGCAAGCCGGAGCTCTTGGCGGAGCAGGTCAGTCCCACCTACCTGTACTTAAACCGACAGGGGACGATCCTGTACGCGGCATCGGAGCCGACGGACGGAAGCCGGGGGATGATTATCGCCTATGATGTTGACCCCCGAACAAAGGCTTTGACGCCCCGCAACCGCGTAAAAGCGCCAGGAGGGGGGATCTGTCATCTGGCGATGGACCCTTCCGAGAGGTATCTCTTTGCCGTGGCGTATGAGGATGCCACCGTCCAATCCTACCCCATCGACGGGGAGGGAAACCTGACTCCCATGTTCTGTATGCGCCGCCATATCGGGAGCGGGCCGGATAAAAGTCGGCAGGAGAAGGCCCACGCACATAGCACCTGCATTACGCCCGATGGCCGGTATGCCATCGTCTGCGATCTGGGAACGGATCAGCTGGTGGTGTACGATGTAAGCCCTGCTTCCGGCAAGCTTAAGCTCAAGTCGGAGATGTGCGTCCTCATGCCGCCTGGAAGCGGCCCCAGGCATATGGTATTTCACCCCAATGGAAAGTATGCGTATGTCTTGACCGAGATGGGCTCCTCCGTCGTGGCTCTTGAGTATTCGGCAGAGGCAGGGTTGAGGCAGATGCAGGAGATCAGCAGTTTGGAACCCGGGTTTTGTGGGACAAACTGTGCGGCGGCCATCCGCATTACAAGAGCCGGGGACCGGCTCTACGTGTCCAATCGAGGGGAGGAGAGCATTGCAAGCTTTTCTGTCGGGGAGGATGGAAAACTGTGGAAGCGGCAATCCGTATCCACGCACGGCGAGCACCCCCGCGATTGTACCTTGGCGCCGCAGGAAGATTTTCTCCTGGCCGCCAATCAAAATTCCGATGATATCGTCAGTTTTATGAGGACGGATGAGGGATTGCAGGAAGTGGATATATGCCATGGAATTTCCATGCCGGCCTGCTTATTATTCTGGCAACAGAGAGCGGAGTAGCGCTATGAAAAAGACAAGCAAAATTTGGATCGGAGTGCTTATAGTCCTATTGGTGATTTCGGCAGCTGGGGGCGGACTATGGGCCGTCTCGAGGATGCTGCCAGTGGAAGAGGATGAATCGGAGGACCGGCTTTTTCTGGCGGATGGGATGCGGTATACGCCGACAGAGCGCTCGAAAGGGGCGGAAGTGGGATTTGCGGTGCCGTCCACGGATCTGCTGCCTTTGCTTGAGGAGGCCAAGCGGGCGGTGGAAGAAAAAATGGCGGCGGAGCAGGCAAGATCACGCCTTGAGGGACTTGTGATCGGGATCGATCCAGGCCATCAGAACAAGGGAGATTCAACAAAAGAGCCTAACGCGCCGGGATCGGCGGTGATGAAGGCAGCGGTTGCCAGCGGTACAACAGGCCGTTTTACGAAAGTGCCGGAGCACAAGGTTACCTTGGCGGTTGGCCTGCTTCTGCGAGATATGCTGAAAGAGGCCGGAGCCACCGTGATTATGACCCGCGAGACAGGGGATGTGAATATCAGCAATGCGCAGAGGGCGGTGCTGCTCAACGAGGCGGAGGTCGATCTGGCAGTCCGGATCCACTGTGACGGCGCGGACAGCTCCGATGTCCACGGAGCCAGTATGCTGGTTCCCTCCGGCGATTTTGTGTGCGGTATTGAGGAGGCCAGCTATAGAGCGGGGAGCATTGTGATGGATTCTTTCGTCGCCGTTACGGGCGCGAAAAATAGAGGGCTCTCAAAGCGGGACGACCAGACGGGCTTTAACTGGTCCACTGTGCCGGTTATTACCATTGAAATGGGGTTTATGTCCAATGAGCAGGAGGACAGAAAGCTAGTTTCTGAGGACTATCAAAGACTCTGCGCCCAAGGGCTGTTCGAGGGGATCGCCCAGTGGTATGAACAGGTTCGATAAAAGGTGCATAGATGCCATAATTTTTTGAAAAAAACCAATCTTTTACAACAAATGAATTGATACGTTTTATTCCCTTCAATTTACAGTGGATTGTGGAATGTTTCTCTGATATAATGCAATCATATGAAATATGCAATTCATTTTTTGAAGGGAGTTATAGAATGAAAAAGATCATAGCAGTTTGTCTTTTGGTCATGATGACCATAACGGCAGCGGCGTGTTCCAATACAGGAACGGATTCCAGCAGCTCCGGCCCGAGTGAAAACGCAACCCCACCAGCCTCTTCAACGGCCTCGGGGCAGCTGATCGTCGGCTCTGTGACAGACTTGAATTCCGATTTTATGTCAGGTTGGACGAGCGGGCGGGCTAACGCGGACGCGATGCGGCTTATCTATGGTTATTCGCCTGTCGTATACTCAAAAGAGGGGACCTTTGCGGTGGATCCGACAGTTGTGAGAGATGGGAACATCGAGGTTCAGAAGAACGAGGATGGGTCGAAGACCTATACGATTTCCATACAGGATTCGCTGCAGTACAACGATGGAACCCCCATCACAGCAGTTGACTATGTTTTTTCCATCTTGCTTCAGTCCTCGCCGGAATTTGCGGCGCTGGAGGCGGATGCCACGGGTGGCATGGATTATGTCGGCTATAAAGAATTTAACGCAGGGGAGACCAAAACTTTTGCGGGAGTCCGCCTCCTAGGGGATTATCAGTTTTCCGTGACCGTGGCGGCGGAAAAGTTTCCGTATTACTATGAACTCGTTTGGTGCGACATAAAACCACTGCCTATGCATATTTTAGCGCCGGGAGCCTCCATAGAGGACACGGGAGATGGCGCAGCGCTATCCGACAATTTTACGGTGGATTTGATCAGGGACCCGATTCTGAACTCCGAGTCCGGCTACCGCTATAAGCCAACCGTTACCTGCGGACCCTACCGATTTGTTCAGTACGATCCGTCGACGAAACAAGCGATTTTGGAGCGCAATGACCGCTATCTAGGCAATTACGAGGGACAGACGCCCACTATCGGCAAGATTATTATGAAATCCGTCACCACGGCCACCATGATGGATGAATTGGCGGCGGGGGCAGTGGATTTGATCACCGGTGTTTCCGGTGGAGAATCCATTGAAGCGGGGCTGGATTTGGTGGAGGCTGGCAAGGTCAGCTATGTCCATTATCCTCGAGCTGGATACGGAAAGATCGCCTTTTCCGCTGATTTCGGGCCCACCCAGTTCCAGGCGGTACGGCAGGCCATAGCCTACCTGTTAGACCGGGATGAATTTGCCAGACAGTACTCCGGCGGCTACGCCAAGGTTGTGGACGGCTTTTACGGGCTATCCCAGTGGGAATACAAGGAGACGAAGGAGCGCTTGGAGAAGGAGCTTCAGCACTACACCTTGAATCCTGAAAAAGCAAAAGAGCTTTTGATCGCGGACGGCTGGACTCTCAATGAGTCAGGCGGGGAGTACGCGGAGGGCTCCGACTCCGTTCGCTATAAAGATGTTGACGGAGAGCTGATGCCGCTGATCATTGAATGGGCCAATACCCCCAACAATCCCGTTTCTGACCTGCTGAGCACCATGTTGCCCGGTGAGATGCAGAAGGTCGGAATGAAATTAAACGCAACGACAGTGGAATTCGGCGTACTGCAAAACCACATCAACCGTCAAGGGATCGACCAGCCGAAGTATCACATGTTCAATCTGGCGACATCCTTTGCGGAGGCAAACTCGCCCTGGTATTATTACAGCACGGATCCGCAGTTTTTCGGGCTCTACAACACCAACTATATTCAGGACGCGGAGCTGGAGCAGCTGGCGTTGGCTATGAAGGCGACGGAGCCCGGCGACGAGGAGACATGGGTGGAAAACTGGTTCGCGTTTCAGAAGCGGTGGAATGAAGTGCTGCCGGATATTCCGCTGTACTCCGATGATTATCACGATTTCTTTACAACGAAGCTTACAGGGTATGATGCGCAGGCACTGTGGAACTGGACGAACGCCATTTTGTACGCCGGTTTAACTGCATAATTTCCATGCCGCTAACGCATACTACTGAGTAAGAAGCATACGAGAGGTGCTTCAGATTCAGGGAATCTCCTGAATTTTGAATCGCCTCTTTTTTATCCTACTGGTCAGCAAAGAGGGTGAACCGGAGCATGATCCGATATATCGCAAGGCGTTTCTTGTACGTTGTGTTTGTTTTTTTTGTCGTCTCAATCCTCATGTTTGGAATCTATAAGATGGTGCCGGGGGACCCGGCGAGGATGATGCTGGACACATCCATCGCCAACACAGATCCGGAACAGTACAATAAACTATACCAGGAAGCGAGGGAACGTCTCGGGCTGGATAAGCCTGTGGTCATACAGTATGTGAGCTGGATCGGCAATATGCTGCGGGGAGATTTTGGCTACTCTTCCCAATACCGGATGCCTGTCATCGATATGGTCAAAACTCCTATGAAAAACACGATTATGCTAAATCTTGCCTCCCTGGTTTTAGTGTTTGGAATTACGATTCCCCTGGGGATTGTCACGGCTGTAAAACAAAACAGCGCATTCGATACAGCGGTCCAGGTGGGAACCGTAGTCGGCTATAGTTTGCCCGCCTTTATCATATCCCTTGTCTGTATTTTTTTATTTGCCGTTAAGTTTCCCATCTTTCCCATCAGCGGGGTAAACACCGCTGGTTTCACGGGAACCGGGTGGGCGAAAGTGCTGGACACAGCCAAGCATATGGCGCTGCCCCTGCTGGTCATGACGCTCAGCTCCCTTGGAGGCATAACCCGCTATGTGCGGGCGGCCATGATCGATGTGCTGCGCATGGATTATATTCGAACGGCGAGAGCCAAGGGGCTTCGAGAAAAAGTTGTCATCTATTCTCACGCATTTCGAAATGCTCTCATTCCGGTGGTGACCATTGTGACAGGCTGGTTTGTGGGTGTCTTTGGCGGTTCCGTCGTCATCGAATCCATCTTCATGTGGAACGGCATCGGGAATGTCCTTTTTACGGCGCTGAAACAGCAGGATTTTGCTGTTGTTTTGGCGATGCAGATGTTTTATGTTGTTCTGACGCTGGCGGGAAACCTGATCATGGATCTGGGGTACTGCCTGGTGGATCCCCGCGTTAAACTGGAATAGGAGCAGACGTGAGAATTTGTGCCGAGCGTCACAAATTGCTCTGGTGGCAGAATTCGCCCCGTCGCCAGCGCTCCAGAATGGAGATGACTATGAGAAAAAAGAGAAATACCGGTTTTTTTCGAAATCTATTCCGAGGGTTATTTTTTGGACAAAACACAATGGATCCGCCCGTAATAGAGGAGGAGCCAGTCCGAAGCCCTATGCGGATGATTCTTATTCAGTACCGAGACAATAAGGTCGCGATGACGGGACTTGTGGTATTCGTTCTGATTTTTTTGGCCTGCTTTATCTTGCCTATATTGTATCCCTTAGACCCATCCTATCAGGATGTGACGCAACAAAATTTGCCACCTGGATTCTCCCAGCAGAAGGTTCCCAGAGCGCTGCGGCAAAATGCGAAACAGATTGACGCGGGGGCCGCCTTTAGTATCGGCATCGATCAAAATGGAACCGTATACCTGTGGGGCATACTGGATGACAAATTAAAAGCAGTTCCGGAGGACTTGAAACCCGTATCACAGGTATCTGCCGGATTGAGCCATGTATTGGCGCTACAGGAGGACGGAACTCTGCGCACATGGGGAAATAACCGATTTTCGCTGGATCAAGTACCGGAGTCCGTGCAGGGGCGAAGTGACATAAAGCAAATTGAAGCGGGATACCAGATCTCCATGGTTGTGACAGAGGGCGGAGAGCTATTCGTATGGGGAAATGAAAATCTCATCAGCATTGAGACAGGAAAGGTGCAGGGAAACGTTGAGAAGATCGTGTCCAACACGACGACGGCACTGGCTCTGACCAAGGACCGGCAGGTGGTGAGTCTTTCCGCAAAGGAGTCTACTTTTGACGCGGTGCCACAGGAGATTCAAGGCCGCGCGGTGGATTTGGCCGCGACGGATAAATCCGCAGCAGTGTTGACAGAGGACGGAAGAATTACCGTTTGGGGGAGCCAGGATTTCGGTGTTCAGGAGATTCCACAGAAAGTTCAGGGGGCTACCGTAGCGATTGAGGCTGGGCGAAGCCACTTTACGGTTCTGCTAAAAGACGGCCGGGTCGTTTCCTGGGGACGGAATAATTTCCACCAGACAGATGTTCCGGCAGAAGCTGAGACAGCGGCATCGATCCATGCCGGTTACTATCAAAACTATGTCATTCGGGAGGATGGCAGCGTTGCCTCCTGGGGATTGAAAGGATATCTCATGGGAACCGACGATTTTGGGCGCGATGTCTTCACCAGGCTTGTGTCCGGCGGCCGGCTGACGATGACCATCGGAGCCATTGCCGTTATCATTTCCACTTTGATTGGCGTCCTGATCGGAGGTTTCTCCGGATACTACGGGGGAAAGATTGACAATATTCTCATGCGATTTGCTGAAATCGTCGGGGCAATTCCCTTTCTGCCGTTGGCTATGATATTGTCCTCCATTGTCGGCAACAATGTCTCCGAACTTCGCAGGATTAGTCTGATTATGGTCATTCTTGGAGTTCTGAGCTGGCCGGGTTTGGCCCGTCTTGTCAGGGCGCAGATTCTGGCGGAGAGAGAAAAGGAGTTTGTCACGGCGGCAAAGGCTATGGGAATCCGGGAACTCTCCATTATTTTCCGGCATATTCTGCCCAATGTGGTGACGGTCATCATTGTCAACACGACACTGAACTTTGCCTCATGCCTGTTAACAGA
>JAHZBS010000087.1 GCA_019423265.1 Clostridiales bacterium | reverse complement strand
AGCTGGAAGCCGGGCTGGAGGTCCTTCTCCGCGCCTACCCTGCCTCGAAAAAGGTACAGACCAATTCCCTGGAGACGGTGCGAGGTGCGGCGATGGCCCTTCTCTCGAGGGGAGCCGACGATCTGTATCTATTTAATTACTTTGACTGTATGACCTGTATGGACGATCTGGAGAACTATCCGACGCTCCTGCGTGAGGTTGGCGAGCTGGCCACCCTGCGCGGGAAACCGCGCCGCCATGTGGTGACCTACTCAGATACGTGGGCGGTGGGGGAGCCGGCCGGGTATCTGCTTCCTGCCACAGTCACTTCCCATTCGGTAAAAGCCTTTGCGATTCCCATCGGAGAAGCGCCTGCCGAAACCCAACAGGCGTATGTTGTGCTGGGCGTAGAACAGGAGCAGGAGACAGGGGAGGAAACCGTATGGGTCAATGGCACGGAGTGCCGGGAAGTCAAGGATATCCAGCTTTCCAAGCCACTTCCGGCCAGCCCGGCGCACACCTGGACCATCCCGGCGCAGGCGCTGCACAGCGGGCGGAATGTTGTGGAAATCCAGGGGTTTGCCGCTGTGCTGGACTGGGTTGAGATCAAGATTGTATAATATAGCGGCGCTTCACGTTGAAAGAGGGATGGACTATGAAGAAACCGGCTCCTAAGAAACGATGGGTTCGAAGAATCATCGGGTATTCATTGCTTGGCCTTTTGCTCTATATGATTTTAGGGGCAACGCTGCCCTTTGCGCGATTCCCGGAAGTCAGCCAGGAGTTCCAACAATCGTTCTCCACAGATCAGTTCTACAGCGACACGGTGGGAACCGATCGAGCCATGTTGGTGGAGACAAGCCAGGAAGCATTGGAGTATCGCCTCAAAATTCTCAGTGAGGCGAAGGAGCGGATCCTTTTTTCCACCTTCGACATGTCGCCGGACCAGAGCGGAACAGAATTGTATTCCATGATGCTGGCAGCCGCCGACAGGGGGGTCAAGGTTCAGATTTTGGTGGACGGCCTTTCCGGCATTAAAAGCCTGCGGAAGGATATGAAGAATTATGCGCTGGGCACACACCCCAACATCGAAATCCGCTTCTATAATTTTCCGAATCCCCTGCTGCCATGGACCTTTATCGGCCGAATGCATGATAAATTCATCTGCGTTGACAATCAATTCCTGCTGTTGGGCGGCCGCAATACGTCGAATTATTTCCTGGGGGAGTATAACCCTGATGTGCTGAGTTACGACCGGGATGTGCTAATCTACAATGGGAGCGGGAAAGAGCCGGAGGAGGGGAGCGTGTGGAAGCAGATTGAGGCGTATTTCACTTCCCTCTGGGATGGCGGTGACTGTACCACTGTGTATGACAGCGTGCCGAAGCGAAAAGAGCAGGCGCTCCAGGAGGCGGCGGACGGTCTGCGGGAGACGCATCAGCGCCTTCTGGAAGAGCGAAAGGAGCTCTTTGATCCGAACACCGATTATGCGGCGGTGACGATTCCCACCCGTAAGGTATCCCTGATCTATAATCCCATCCACAAAATGTCAAAAGAGCCGTGGGTGTGGTATCAGCTGACGCAATTGATGAAGGAAGCGGAATCGAGAGTTTGGATTCAAACCCCCTACGCAGTGCTCAACGACGCCATGTATTCGGCGCTGAGATCCATAGGCAGCGACCTGGACGACTATGAGATGTTGACCAATTCTGTAGCCGGTGGGGATAATTTTATGGGTTCCTCCGACTATATCTTCAACAAAGAGAAGATCCTGAATACGGGCATCACGGTCTATGAGTTTCAGGGAATCCATTCCATGCACAATAAGTCGCTGCTGCTGGACGAGGATCTATCGATTATCGGATCTTACAATCTGGACATGCGCAGCACATATCTTGACACGGAGACAATGCTGATCATTCACGGAGAAGAATTTGCGCAGACTCTGGAAGACGCGATGTTGGCCATGTGGGATCAATCCCTGAAAGTCACCCCTGAGGGCGGCTATGAGACGAGGGAGGGAGTAGAGCCTTTAGTGCTGTCGGGCAGCCGGAAGTATCTGTACCCCATCACGTCCGTTGTCTTCCAGCTATTTCGCTTCCTGCTATAGCATTGGCGCAAGGCAAAGGAAAATTTGTTGGGAACCTTGCCGGAAAGGTTGCTATTTTAAATAAAATACAGTATAATGATGCCATAGGCAATGAGCACGGAGGCTCAAAAACGGCGTATGCCAAGCAAGCACCGTTCATCACGGTAAATTTAGCCGCCGCCACGGCAAATGGAGGTTATAGTATGGCAGATAGCCAGAATGACAAGATCACGCTGACCCTCGACGGAGCGCCCAGACCTGACCTTAAGGTTGAGCCAGAGGAGGAGACGGCGATCACCATCCCAAAGGGTGATACGGAGATGGATGAGAGCAATTTTACAGAGGAAGAGAAAAAGATGGTGGAGGAATTTTCCGAGACAATCGATCTCCGGAATTCCGCCGTGGTTTTGCAGTACGGCGCGTCCAGCCAGAAGAAGATCGCAGATTTCTCCCAATCTGCTCTGGAGAGCGTCCGGACAAAGGACTTGGGGGAAGTCGGGGATATGATCACCAATCTGGTGGTCGAACTGAAGGGATTTTCTGTCGAGCCGGAGGAGAAGGGATTCCTCGGAATTTTCAAGAAGGCCGGAAACTCTGTTTCGAAGATGAAAGCCAAGTACGATAAGGCGGAAGTCAATGTGGACAAAATCTGCGGTATGCTGGAGGACCATCAGATTCAGCTGATGAAGGACATCACCATGCTGGATAAGATGTACGATCTGAACCTGACATATTTCAAAGAGCTGACCATGTACATTGTGGCGGGAAAGAAGAAGCTGGCCAACGAGCGCGCCACCACTTTGGTGGAGCTTCAGAACAAGGCGAAGGCCACAAATCTGCCCCAGGACGCCCAGGCGGCCAATGATTTTGCCTCCCAGTGTGACCGGTTCGAAAAGAAGCTGCACGATCTGGAGCTGACCCGGGTTATCTCCATGCAGATGGCGCCGCAGATTCGCCTTGTCCAGCAGAATAGCACGCTGCTGACGGAGAAGATCCAGTCGTCCATCGTCAACACGATCCCGCTCTGGAAGAGCCAGATGGTTCTGGCTATCGGAATCAACCATTCCGAACAGGCAGCCAGAGCCCAGCGGGAAGTCACCAACATGACCAATGAGCTGTTGAAGAAAAACGCGGACATGTTGAAGCAGGGCACCGTTGAGACCGCCAAGGAGAGCGAGCGGGGCATCGTGGATATGGAGACTCTCCGCTACACGAACCAGCAGTTGATCTCAACGCTGGACGAGGTGGTGAAGATCCAAGATCAGGGCCGGCAGAAGCGGCGCGAAGCGGAGGCGGAGCTGGGCCGCATCGAGACGGAGCTAAAGCAAAAATTGCTGGATATCCGAAGCTGAGACGGAGAGTGAATCGAATGGCGGGGGAACCGGTTCCCCTGCTATTCTTGTCCTATAGGGAGATTTTCCCGAGGCGGACTTTTTGTGTACGGAGAGGGGAAGCGCTGGCAGAGGCGTGAGGAGGATGCATGAGAGAGGTCAACAAAAAAGGAACGGCGCTGTTTATCGGAATCGTGGCCGTATTGATTTTGATAGTGGTGATGCCGGTTGTCATTCAACGCCGGGGGAGTGAGAGGGATAAGGATAAGGGTATTTTTCGTATCCTTGTCAGTTCGGAGAATGAGGATGCCGCGGCGATCCTGCGGGACTTTGCCAGGAAGCAAAAGCTGGACGTGGAGTTTGACACGGCATCGACCATGGACATGATGGACGCGCTCAACAGTGAAACGTGTCCGTATGACGCCGCATGGCTGTCCAATTCCATCTGGGTCTACATGCTGGACGGGACCCAGTCGGTGACAAATGCGAAGGCGACTTTTATCAGTCCCGTGGTGTTTGGCGTTGCCAAGAGCAAGGCCCTGGAATTGGGGTTTGTGGACACCCCTGTGTACATGGCGGACATTGTGTCGAAGGTGGAATCCGGCGACTTAACCTTCCTCATGCCATCCGTTACCCAGACCAACAGCGGGGCATCGGCCTATCTCGGCTTTCTGAGCACTCTGGCGGGAAATCCGGAGGTGTTGGAGGAGTCCATGCTCAGCGACCCGCAGCTCCAGGAGAAGCTGATCCGCCTGTTTAATGGAGTCAAGCGCTCTTCCGGAAGTGAGGAATACTTGAGCCAGCTGTTTATCAGCGGCGAGTACAATGCCATGGTCAATTATGAGAGTTCGTTCATCCACCTGAATCAGCAGCTGGCGGAAGAGGGAAGGGAGCCCTTGTATCTCCTGTATCCTGTGGACGGCGTGTCCCTGAGCGACGCCCCTTTCGCCTATGTGGACCATGGGGATGAGGAAAAGCTGGTAACATTTCAGAAGCTGCAATCCTACCTGCTCAGCGTCGAGGGCCAAAAGGCGTTAGCGGCCACAGGGCGGCGCTCAGGGTTCGGCGGGCGAAATCCCTACGGGGATGCGGAGATCTTTAACCCCGACTGGGGAATCCTGACGGATGAGTATCTATCGCCCATCAACTATCCCGCCTCCAATGTAATCAAAGCCGCAATGCGGCTGTATCAGACAGAGCTGAGGAAGCCGTCGGTCACGGTCTTCTGCCTGGATTACTCGGGAAGCATGTATGGGAAGGGGGAGAGTGAGCTCTACGCCGCCATGGACTATATCTTGAGCCAGGACAAAGCGGGGGAGGACTACATACAATTCAGCGAGAAAGATGAAATCTACATCCTGCCCTTTGAAAGCTGGCCGGGGGATGCATTCGGCGGAAGTGGGAGCGAAGGCGCCACACTGTTATCGGAGATCCAAAGGCTACAGGTGGGAGGCGGAACCGATATCTATACGCCCCTGATCAAGGCGCTGGATCTGATCGAAGCCTATGACGACAGTGCCTATACCTTGTCGATTGTTTTAATGACCGACGGAGAATCCAATGTGACGGAGTTGGAGGAGCTGGCGGAGCGGTATGCGCGCTGCCATGAGGATGTAGGCATCTACTCTATCATGTTCGGAGACGCGGACCCCACAGAGCTGG
The DNA here is from genome assembly GCA_019423265.1 of Clostridiales bacterium. Next base: position 4,221 of record JAHZBS010000087.1, on the reverse strand, counting down.
AGATGATTGCGGACGAGGTTGGGGGCAAGGTATTTGATGGAAAGAGCGATCTGCGCGCCGCATTTAAGGCTGTCCGCGGATATAATTAGAAGGGAAGACGGCCATGAATGAGAATCGCTATATTATTGCAGGAGTCGCGGCGGGCATCACATTTCTCGCGGTGTTTTTCCTCGGGAAAAACCTATTGATCAGTCTAATTCTAGGCATCGCCGCCTTTGTCATTTTCGCCGTACTGTTTCGCCCTTCCGGGACCATAGCCATCTCCGGATACAGTAAAAAGGAGCTGGCGGATATCCTGGGGGATGGAGAGGAAGACTTACAAGAGATCCAACAGCACGTGGCGAAACTCCGTGACCCCGGCATCAAAGGGCAAGCGTCGTCCATCCTCAAAACCATACAGGCCATTTTAAAAGAGTTGAAGGAGAGGCCGGAAAATATCCCTGCGGTTCGGAAGTTTTTCAAATACTACTTGCCTACGCTGGACAGCATCCTCGGCAAATATGAGCGGATTGAGGGGGGCGTGATCAAGCCAGAGCAGAAACAATTGGTGAGCAAGTACCTGGGCGATATTGAGAAGGCCATGGATAAGCAGTATGCGAATCTTTTTGAGGACGATATACTGGATCTATCGGTGGAGATGGAAGTCATGACCAACGCCTGCAAGCAGGACGGCCTTCTCACAGAGGAGGATTTTAAGAAGCGCGCGCGCCAAGATACGGATCTGACGGTTTAAGGGGGACGATATGTTGAAGACAAATGGAAAGAAGCTCGGCATTGGAATCGGAATTTTTGTTGTCATTATCATCGCGGGGATTCTCGTCAGCCGTCTGATCAGCGGCGGGACATCCAAGGGGGACGTCATCTACGGCGCTGTGGGCGGCGGAAAAGAGAATTTTTTGGCGGATGAAGAAGTAAATCGGATCTTGCTTGAGGACTACAACCTGGTTGTCAAGAATGATGCCTGGAGCAACGGAAAGTTGATTAAGGATCCGTTGACCTATGAGCTGGACGGGCAGACGAAAAATTACGATTTTGTCTTTTTCTCTGACCAGCGCTATTATGAGTACTACCAGCTGCCAGCGGCGGAGGGGGAGGCGCCCCGGTTAGGGAAGAAGAAAGCTTCCATCGCGCTCAACACGCCTATCGTCTTTTATAGCTGGGACGTGGTGGTTGACGCATTCATACGGGAAGGGATTGTGACGGAGGACAGTGGAACTTACTACGTGACGGATATGCCCAAACTTTTGGATTATATCAATGAGGGGAAGAAGTGGAGTGACATTGGCCTCGGCAGCATCTATGGAAATATTAACATTGCATCGACTGACCCTGTGACATCCTCCCCCGGCGCCACCTACTATGGCCTTTTGGCGTCCATCATGAACGGCGGCGACGTCACCCAGGACAGTTTGACGCAGACTATGCCAAAGCTTTCTAATTTTTACGTCAAATCAGGGTTTATGAACAATACGCCGGCGGACCTCTTTGACCTGTATTTGCGAACCGGCGTCGGGGCAAAGCCTATGATCGTGGACTATGAGAAGAGCGTCATCGATTTTGCCAACGCGAACCCGGAAGGGTACGCCCAGGTCAAGGATTCGATGCGCATCCTATACCCCAGCCCCACCATCTGGAATTCCCACTGCATCATTTCCTTCAGCGACGCGGGGTCGCGCTTTGTGGATGCCCTGAACGATAAACGGATCCAGGAGATCGCTTTCAATCGATATGGATTCCGGACAGGTGTGACGGGGGGACAGTATGATGTGTCCGCCATCGGAGTTGAGGGAATTCCGCAAAATATTTTATCGGTGGTATCGGGCCTGAAGATGGATGTGTACAATGAGATTATCGCAGGCTTGAAGGAGGCGCGGGAATAACATTTTGGGGAGTAGAGTAAACCAAAACTTTAGTAATATTTAGAACAGGAGGAGCCCTATGGCACTACAAGAATCCAAGAAAGCAACCCTGGCTGACTGGGAATCCCTGGGCGAAGATGTTCGAGCGGAGCTGATCGCCGGCGAGATCTATTACATGGCTCCGCCGAATCGGAAGCATCAGGAAACTTTAATGTTTTTATCAGCTGACATCAGAAATTACCTCAAAGGCAAACCGTGTAAAGTCTATCCCGCGCCCTTTGGCGTCTATCTCCACAGTGAAGACGGAACCACCGACGCTGTAGAACCCGATATCAGCGTGATCTGCGATAAAGACAAGCTGTCCACTCGCGGTTGTGAAGGCGCCCCGACGTGGATTATTGAAATCGTGAGTCCTGGGAATATGGCCCATGACTACGTTACCAAATTAAGCTTATATCTGCGTCACGGTGTCAAAGAATACTGGATTGTGAATCCGGACAGGGAGACGGTGACAGTCTATCATTTAGCCCAGGATTTAGTTCCAGAAGCCTACACCTTCCGCGATGCAGTCCAGGTCCACACATTAGGAAATCTTAGTATCGACTTTACTCAACTTGACCTCGAATAAGCCCTCTGAGAGCCCCTATACGGGGTTCTTTTTTCCTTTCGCCTCATACATACAGCCGTTTGTTGACAGAAAACGACAAAAAGGAGGCCGCCGCTTCCCGATTTTTGAATCGTTGAAGCGACAGCCCTATTCTATATGTTTCTTCTAATGCAGCCGACTTAAAACGGGACTCGGATGGAACCGAGGGGGCGTATCCCCATGGGGTATGTGCAGCCGCTGCCCAGCGCTTTTTCCATGTAGGCGCTGTAGTCCGCTACCGCATCCTTGGGAAGCAGCGCCATGATCACACCGGCAAAGCCGCCCCCGTGGACGCGGCAAGCGCCTTGGCCGAGTTTTGCGAGATAGAGCTCGGTCAGAGCGAGGGCGAGGGTTACAGACTGCTCCTGACAATCGCTGCTGGAGTAGCAGTTTTGGAGCCATTTCCAGGAGGAATTGCCGGAGCGAGTTACGAGATCCAAAAAATCTTCGAACCGATTCTCCCGCAGGGCCTGGATCTCCCCTTCGACGCGTTCGTTTTCCGTAAAGAAATGGAATGCCCGGAGTACGGCGCGGTCGCCCACGGCTTCGCGCAGTGTACCCACGTTGTCGCGCACTTGATCCAGCGAGACCTCCGACAGGGTTTCACATCCGAAATATGCGGCAACCGCCTTCATCTCCATGGGGATGGAGGAGTATTCCGCGCTGAGATCCGCATGGCCTTTGCCGGTGTTGACGATCACAAGTGCATAGCCCACCGCGTCGAAGCTAAACTCCACCTTCTCAATGGACGGCGCGTCGATGTTGGCGAAGTCAATGGTGAGGATCCCGCCGACGGCGCAGGATAGCTGGTCGAGCAGCCCTGACTGTTTGTTCCAATACTGATTCTCCGCGTATTTGCCGATCTTGGCCAGCGTCACCACGTCCAGAGCGCCCTCGTGGTAGAAGGTGTTTACTATACAGCAGATGAGCATTTCAAAGGAGGCGGAGGAGCTGACGCCGGCAGCGCTGATCACATCGGTGGCCACATAGGCATTGAACCCGCCGACAGCCAGTCCCTGTTCACGAAAGCCGGCCAGAAGGCCCTTCAGCAGGGCGAGGGTTCCTGTGGTCTCGTTGGATGTTAGATCCGTCACTGACAGGTCATAGCGCTCTTGGTATGTTTCGTCCACGATGACAATCCTGTCGGAATCCGTTTTTGCGGCAACCGCCACGCAATCCAGATGAATGCTGCCCGCTACTATTTTGCCGTGGTTGTGGTCAGTGTGATTGCCGCTGATCTCAGTCCGGCCAGGCGAACTAAAATACTCAAACTCTGTATTGCCAAAGGTTTCAACAAATTTCTGAGCCAGGTGCTCGTAGCGAAGAGCGTTGGCTGAGGCGCGGTCTGGGCCGTACAGCTGCCGGAATAGAGCGGTTGCCTCAGCGCTGCGCAGCTGCGCTGATATGGATTCGATTCGCATAGTAGAAACTCCTTTCAGACATAATTCTCTGTCTATTATACGGCGGAAATCGAATTCGAACAAGCAAAATTGGTAAAAAAGATGGACATTCGATTTATTTCTGCTATAATAGTGATAATTTAGCAGCTAGAAAGGAGAACTAGTATGAATCAAGATAGCTCGATACTGCGATACCACAAGCCGGCGAAAGAATGGACGGAGGCGCTGCCTCTGGGAAACGGATCGCTGGGCGCCATGGTTTTTGGCCGCACGGAGTATGAGAGAATCGCTCTGAATCAGGATACCCTGTGGAGCG